>JAUVKG010000278.1 GCA_030596365.1 Chlamydiota bacterium
GTAGCTTACTTAACATTTTTATTATTATTAGCCGTTAATTTTTTCACTTTTTTGTTTTTTTGCTTTACCGGTTTTGTATCTGTAAGCCAGTCGGTCATTATATTCAAAGCTTCTGAAACGACGACATCGTTTGTTAATGGCCGGTCATAGGGATTTTTAATTTTATTGATTTTATTAGTTTTATCTGTATCACCATTTACATTTTCGAGTAAAGAAGCGATAGTAATAATTTCTTTTTTCTTTTGTTCTTCAGCTTTTTCAATAGCTTCATTAATTTCTTTAAAGGCATTATTATTTTCAATTCTTTGCTGTGAAAGAATCAGAAGATTACTGACAATATTTTCAGTAATTTTTTGCCATCCTTCTGCAGATTCCCCCGCTTTTTTAAGGTCAGTCAGTGAACTTTTAAGCGTTCTTGGCGGAAGAGGGTTCGGCATGAATTTTTCACCAATTTCGAGAACGGACAACGCTGAGGGCAATTGGATATCAGATTCTACGCCTTTAATTTGAGTAGGTACACCGTCTGCGATAAAATATTCACCGATAGTGATTTTGAGAGCGCCAAGTTTATCTGAAAGCGGAACGACCTGTTGTATAGTACCTTTACCATAAGAATGTTCTGAGCCGACAATAAGAGCGCGATTGTAATCTTTAAGAGCTCCTGCAACGATTTCCGCGCCACTCGCGGTAAGAGGGCTTGTAGTAATAATGAGCGGGCCTTTAAAATCTAATTTGGAGTCGGTATCAGCCAAAATCATTTTGCGTTTTCGTCTGTCAGTTGCGATAACGATATTTCCCCTGGCGAGGAAAAGTCCCGCGACATCAACTGCTTCATCAAGCGCACCGCCCCCATTTCTCTGCAGGTCAAGGATAATGCCATCTACATTATCATCATTACATTTTTTAAGTAAATCTTTCATATCCAAAACAGCTGATCGGCCCGGTTTCTGGAAAAAAGTTTTAGGTTTTGTATCAGCATAAAAAGAAGGCAGATCGATAACGGCGATGCGAAGATCATTAATTTTGCCTGATTTGTTTGTTTTGACAATATCCACATATTCCATTTTAGCTGCATGGTCTTCAAGGTTAACTTTATCACGTGTAATCGCGATTATTTTTCTTTGGATACCCTTATCAGACGGTCTTACGATTTTCAATTTAACTACAGTACATTTTTTCCCTCTGATAAGTTTAACGACATCACGAAGGTCCATATCGATAATATCAATGAATTGACCATTTTCCCCTTGAGCAACCGCAACAACTTTATCATCAGGTTTAAGGAGAGCGCCTTTTTCTGCCGGTCCGCCCGGGGTTAAGGATTGAATAACAGTAATCCCTTCTTCGTATCCGAGCAGCGCGCCGATACCTTCAAGCGAGAGGCTCATATTAATTTCGAAATCTTCCATATCATCTCTGCTCAAATAGTTTGAATGCGGGTCGAGAGCGCTGCAAAAAGCGTTAACGAAAATAGCGACTCTTCTTTCGTGTGACAGATCGTGATATTTTTTTGTGAGTCGTTCTCTTCTTTTAACCACTTTCGCCACGGCACCTGTAAATGGTTCCCCTATTGCAACGAGGTAAGCGAGTTGGTATTGGAGAGTATTTTCGAGAGTTTTTTTTGCGTCAATTTTATTTTTAGGGAATCCTCTTTTTTTAGGATCAACATAAATTTTACGATCCATATCAAGTTTCAGTTCCGGATTATTCAAATAATTAAGCGCGTTAGTGAATTGTTCGTCAACGCGTGTAAGAAAGAGATTAAAAGAATTAGTAATGAGGGGCCATTTTTGTCCGGCGTAGAATTCGGGGAATTTTATTTTACTTGCGAAGATATTGTCAACATCGGATTGCAGAAAGAACAGTCGGCCGTAATCAAGTGCTTCAACGAAGTTTGAGAGAGTTTGTTCAGAAAGTACCGGAGTAAGAGTTTTTTGTTTAACATGCACTTGCATACTGCCGGCCATAATTTGAGAGATGAGGTATTCATCGAGAGCATCTTTTTTATTAATACTTTTTGCAGAGCAAGCATTAATGGAAGATATTAATAGAAGTATAATAAAGAGGGTTTTATTTTTCACTTAATCAATCCTTATGTAGTGCGTTTTATAATAATTTTTTTAATTCTTTCATGACGGCGTTTTTCTTTCTGATAAGATTGCATTTGCATCTGTATATCTTTTCTTTTCGAGCCATCATCATTAGCGAGCAATTCTTTCAATCTATTAATTTCAGAAGAATAAGCCTTATTATACAAAGTATTCTTACATTCTTCAATAATAAGTCTCCATTTATCTTCTGAACCTTCAAGCGATTTGCTCATGATTCCGGTAAGTAATCTTGCATCATCATCGCTGACTTCATCAATAAATGCCTGTGGACCGCGCCATTCTCCTTTTTGAGATTCGTTGTACATACGTTTAATTAATTCGTGAGCAACGGGATGTTCGATATATTCGATATCGAGATTTTCGCTTGCGAATTTAAGTGCGTCATCATTTGATAAAATTGCGGCGATAAAAGTTTCTTCAGCAATATCGAGTTTAATTTTATCATGAATTTCTTCACGCGGCGTTTTATATTTTTCTTTACGAGTTTCTTTAGCAGCAAATTCCTTCAGGGCGTATTCCAGTCTATTTCTATCAGTATTAACAAAATCCGCCAGTTGGTCAATATAACCACCGCGCAAAATATTGTCATTGAATTTAGCGATAAGCGGGAAAATTTTATAGCATAATTGTCTTTTCCCCTGAGGAGTAGTAATATCTATGTTCTTCTTCAGCTCGTTCAACAAATATTCAAAAAATGGCAGCGCGTTGTTCAATAATTCAAGGAATTTTTCCGGACCGTGTGATTTTATAAAAGAATCCGGATCATCACCTCCGGAAAGCGGGGCGATAAAAACATCAATTCCCTGTTCAATAAGAACGCTGATGCTTTTTATAGTTGCTTCCTGTCCGGCAGTATCGCCGTCATAAGCAACAACGACTTTTTCAGTAAATCTTTTTAAAAGGTGCGCTTGAGCATTTGTTAAAGCGGTTCCGCATGAAGCAACCACATTAGTAAAGCGGAATTGCGCCAGAGTTAAAGCATCCATGTAACCTTCGCAAAGAATAGCTGAGCCTTTTTTCTTTATCGCGCGTTTGGTATAAAATATAGGATAAAGAACTTTACTTTTAACGTAAAGAGGAGTTTCGGGAGGATTAAGGTATTTTGGATTATCGTCCCCGAATGCTCTTCCACCGAAAGCTATAACATTACCTGCCAAATCCCAGACAGGAAAGATGAGTCTATTTCTGAATCTGTCATAAACGCCTGTACCGTCATTGTTTTTTGCTGCCAGGCCGACAAGAACGAGTTCATCATCAGAATATCCGTCTTTTCTCGCGGCATTTCGTAATGAGTCCCATGAATCAGGAGCGAAACCCAATCTGAACCCGCGCACAGCGTCGTCATTAATTCCCCGGGAATTAATATATTCTCTGGTATTAGCGCCGACATTAGAATGAAGGCATTTGATGAAGAAATTTTCGGCAAATTTGCATAATGAAATCAGGCGGTCTTTTGTTTGTCTTCTTTGGGCAGCGAATTGATTTCCGGCAGAATTACCGCCTATATTTTCTAATGGTAAACCGGCTTTATTAGCAAGTTCTTCAACAGCTTCCTGAAAAGAAATACCGTCATGTTTCATCAAAAAGTTAAAAACGCTGCCACTTTCCCCGCAACCGAAACAATGATAAAAACCTTTATCGGGTGACACCGAAAAAGAAGGTGTTTTTTCGTTGTGAAACGGACATAAACCTTTTAAATTCTTACCTGATTTTTTTAACGTGACATGTTCACGAATAATCGCTTCGACAGGATTGGCTTGTCGAACTCGTTCAATAAAATCTTTTGAAAATCCGGGCATGGTAATCGGTAATCGGTAATCGGTAATCGGTAATCGGTAATCAGTAATCGGTAATCAGTAATCGGTAATCAGTAATCGGTAATCGGTAATCAGTAATCGGTAATCAGTAATCGGTAATCAGGTGTCAGGTGTCAGGAAATTCGTCCCGAGCGCGCTAGCGCCTCGGGATGAATTTAGTATTTACTTCATCCTTGGGTGTTCGGTGTTTGGTGTTCGATGTTCGGTGTTCGGTGTTCAGGTTATGCCCGCACTTGGAAGTGCGGCTTACTTTTTTTGAGAAAAGAGGACAGCGATTTTATCGCTGTCCTGATTTATTATATCTATTTGCAGACCAACAATTTGCTCACATATTTCCAACTATGCAATTAGCAAATTCAGAACATTTAACTTTTTTAGCGCCGTCCATCAGACGAGCGAAATCATAAGTAACAGTTTTATCGGCAATAGTTTTCTGTATAGCATCAACAACTTTTTCCGCAGCTTCATCCCAACCGAGATGTTCAAACATCATAACGCCGGAAAGAATT
>JAUVKG010000275.1 GCA_030596365.1 Chlamydiota bacterium
ATTAGCTAAACAGATGTTAGCATATTCCGGTAAGGGCAAATTTTTAATTGGAGACATTAATCTTAATAAATTAATAGACGAAATAAGTCATATTCTAGAAGTTTCAATTTCAAAAAAAGCTATATTAAAATATAATTTTGCCGATAATTTACCACTATTCAAAGGAGATATTACTCAAATACGGCAAGTTATAATGAACCTTATTACAAATGCTTCAGAAGCACTTGATGATATGAACGGTGTTATTTCATTATCAACCGGAACTATTGAATATAATAATAAAGATATTTCCGGATTTAACGGGAATGTATTACCGGTAGAAATGGAAAATAAAACTTTAAACGGGACGTACATTTATATAGAAGTTTCTGATACCGGATGCGGAATGGATGATGAAATAAAATCAAAAATATTCGATCCGTTCTTTACAACAAAATTTACCGGTCGAGGGTTGGGCATGGCAGCAGTTCGTGGTATTATGCGTGGACATAACGGTATAATAGAATTAAATTCAAAACAGGGCAAAGGTACTACATTTAGAATAATGTTTCCTGCAAACACAGAGAAAACTCAATTGATAAAAACACAGGATAATGATAAAATGTTAAAAAATGAATGGCATGGGTCGGGTACTATTCTAATCGCAGATGACGAAGAAACGATTTGCGTAGTCAATAAATATATGCTTGAACAAATTGGTTTTGATGTACTTACAGCTTACGATGGAGCTGAAGCAGTTAATACTTTCCGTGAACACGCTGACGAAATTGTTTGTGTTCTTTTGGATTTAACCATGCCGCGTTTAAGCGGAGAAGAAGTTTTTCAGGAAATAAAGACCATAAAATCAGACGTAAAAGTAATTCTGTCAAGCGGCTATGATAAACAAGACGCGATGCAGCGTTTTTCATGCGAAGGGATTGCAGGTTTTATTCAAAAACCTTATGCATTTGCTTTATTAAAAGAAAAATTGAGAAAAATTTTATGAAGCTAAAGGATGGATTCGGGATGAAAATTGGTGCTCATATGTCTGTGGCGGGAGGATTGCATTTAGCAGTAAACCGTGCTGCAGATTCCGGATTCAACTGTCTTCAACTTTTTACTCAATCTCCAAGATTGTGGAAATCAAAGCTGATTACTCAAAAAGAAATTGATCTGTTCATAGAAGAACGTGAGAGACATAAACTGAAATTCGTTGTTGTTCACGCTCCTTACCTTCCTAATCTGGCATCACCGGATAAGTCTATTTTACAGAAATCTTTTGAAACAGTTTTATGTGATTTGAAAATCGCTGACGCGATAAATGCCGATTATTATGTTCTTCATCCCGGAAGTCACAAAAAAACAGATATTGATAGTGGAATTGACAGATTAGCAAACTCTCTTTGTGAGATTTTTCATCAATACACTCCCAATTTAACTTTTTTGCTCGAAACGATGCCGGGTGCGGGGTCAATTATAGGCAGTACTTTTGATGAACTTGCATTGATAATTAATAAAGTTCACGAAAAGGTTCCAGATGTTAAAATGGGAGTTTGTCTTGATACCGCTCACATTTTTGCTGCCGGATATGATATAAGAAATAAAAATGAACTTAAAAAACTGGTAACCGAAATCGATAAAAGTATCGGCAGAAAAACAATAAAAATAATCCATTCTAATGATTCACATGAACCCCTTGGCTCAAAAAAAGACCGGCATAATCATATTGGCAAAGGTGAAATAGGAACAAAAGGTTTTGAGAACATGATGAATATTTCTTTCTTTAGAAAACTTCCATGGATACTTGAAACGCCTAAAAGTGATGATGACAGTGATATAAAAAACAGAAAAAAACTTGAGAAAATTTTTGATAACGCAAGCGGTAGTTAATAGTTAATAGTTAATGGTTAATAGTTAATGGTTAATGGTTAATAGTTAATAGTTAATAGTTAATAGTTAATAGTTAATAGTTAATAGTCTAACAATAACCAACAATCCATCAATCCAACAATCCATTAATCCATTCTCCTATGATCAGTGTCATAATTCCAACTTATAACCGGTATGATTTTTTGCTTGAGGCTGTTCAATCTGTAAAAAATCAAAGCTATAAAAATTTCGAATTAATAATTGTTGATGATGGTTCAACAGATAAAACTTCAGAATTGTCCGAAAGAAAAGACCTGGTTTATTTAAAACAGGAAAATAAAGGCCCTGCTGCCGCGCGAAACGCAGGTGTGAAACTTGCCGCCGGGGAATGGGTTGCGTTTCTTGATTCCGATGATTTGTGGCATAAGGAAAAATTACAGAAGCAATTGGATTTTATTAATAACAATACGGATTGTAAAATTGTTTATACTGATGAATTATGGTTTCGCAAAGGTGTTCGGGTAAACAAAAAAAATATTCATAAAAAATATTCAGGTTGGATTTATTCTTATTGTCTGAAATTATGTATTGTTGGTGCGTCAACAATTTTAATGGCTAAAAATCTTTGGGATGAATTTGGCGGAATGGATGAAAATCTTCCCGTAGCTGAAGATTATGACCTGTGGCTTCGACTTTCCGCTAAACATAAATTTTATTACCTCAATGAATCCCTTATAACTAAACGTGGCGGTCGCGATGATCAACTTTCAATTTCTGTACGCGGGATTGATAAATATAGAATTATCGCTCTTCAAAAAATGATGAAGGAAAAAGATTTAAAAGAAGAATGGCGGCAAATGACTTGCAATGAACTCATAAAAAAATGTAAAATATATATGGCAGGATGTAAAAAATATGGACGAGATGACGAAATTACTTTTTGCGAAGACATAATTAAGGAATATACAAATTAGACACGAATTACACTAATTTACACTAATTTTTATATTGAAATCTTAAAACCTCGTGACAAAACAATTATTGACAAAACGATTAAAAAAATTGGATTTAAAAATCATTCTGCTGTAAATCATTTTGCAAAATAATTAACAAAAATGAACGATAAAAGAAAAATTGATAATCGGGTTGAATCGGCGCCTAAGGTTTCCGGTGTTTATCTTATGAAAGATGATAATGGAAAAGTAATGTATATCGGGAAAGCAAAAAACCTACGTTCGCGTGTTCAATCATATTTCAGAGAAAAGGGTGATGGAAGATTTTCTGTGGCAGTTTTACGGGATAAAGTTAAAACTGTTGAATATCTTACCACAGCAAATGATAAAGAAGCTCTTCTGCTTGAAGACAAGTTAATTAAACAATATCAGCCGAAATACAATATTGACTTAAAAGACGACAGCAGATATTCATCGGTTAAACTAACAATTCGTGAAGAATACCCGCGATTACTTGTTGTTCATCAAAGAAAAGATGATGGATCTTTGTATTTTGGACCATTTACTTCTGCGTCAGACACAAAAAAAATGGTCAAGAAACTGCAGGAAAAATATAAACTTCGCAGGTGTAAAGGTGATAAGCCAAAAAAAGACGGGCCGTGCCTTTATGCGCAAATTGACGGGTGCTCAGCGCCATGCAATAATGGGATTACATTGGATGAATATCGTGAAAGAATAAAAAAAATAATATCATCACTCCGCAGAGCGGAAATGATGGAAGTAAGCCCCATTCCCCCTTTGAAGGGGGTGGCCGATAGGCCGGGGGATGTTATCTAGCGCGAGCAATGGAGTGGTGGAGTAATGGAGTGATGGAGTAATGGAGTGATGGAGTAATGGAGTAATGGAGTAATGGAGTAATGGAGTGATGGAGTGATGGAGTGATGGAGAACCACCCCGCCCTTTGGGCACCCCTCCTTGGTAAGGAGGGGAACTGGAGTGATGGAGTGATGGGTAATGGAGTGGTGGAGTGGTGGAGTAATGGAGTGATGGAGAACCACCCCGCCCTTTGGGCACCCTCCTTAACACACCCCGTCGCGTTGCGCCACCCCTTCCCGATGCTTCGACCGGGACATTCTGCTCAAGAGGGGATTAGGAGGGGAACTGAATTAACTGACATCGAATATCGCCCGAAATTCTCCGGGCGCTACGCGAACACTGAATACCGAATGTCGATTAACGATTTAAGATTTAAGAAGTTAATAAATCGAATATCAAAAATCGATATTCCTTATTCTTAAATCAAATAGTTCACTGAACAACGCCCCGCATGCGCCGGGCGCTTCGCGAACACTGAACAAATAACTATTAACTAATAACTACCAACTACGAACTAAATACAATGAAAATAATTTTAGCAAAAAACGCCGGGTTCTGTTGGGGGGTTAAACGAGTGGTAAAACTAACCAAAGAAAAAATTGCGAAATCAAATTCAAAAATTTTTACTCACGGACCACTCATTCATAATCAGGAAGTAATTCGCAAACTTGAAGAAAAAGGAGTTTGCACTCTTCCGGTCCACCGAAATTGTTACCAGAGATACATTTCCAAATCCACAAGAGATATTTGCACCGATCGTGGGTGTACTCGTCCATAAGCAACCAATAGGTGTTTCATTAGTGATATATGCTA
>JAUVKG010000230.1 GCA_030596365.1 Chlamydiota bacterium
ATTCCACAAGCAGGATGCTTGTGTTACTATAATTCCGGCTGCCAGAGATATTTGAAGCCCGGAGTCTGACTTTTCCATCTGGCCGGGAAAGGCAGATCGATTTTAGGATTTACATTCATTCCGGACATCATTATTTCGAAGAAAGTCATTGTTTTTTTATACCTTATAACTTTGAATTTTTTTGTGCCGGTAAGTTCTTTTAAAAGATTTACAGTAGAATCAAATCCACCTATTTCATCAATAAGACCAAGTGTAAGGGCATGCGGAGCGCTGAAAATACTTCCATTAGCAAATTTTCTGACCTCATCAGTGTTCATGCCTCTACTTCTTGAAACAATAGAAACAAAACGGTTATATAAATCATTGACGACATTTTGAAGCATTTGAATTTCTTCGGGCGAGGCATCTCTGAAAGGATTTAAAATATCTTTATATTTTCCTGATTTAATGGTAACATCCTTAATACCAATTTTTTCTCCAAGCTCTTTTACATTATAAGAAGATAATATCACGCCTATAGAGCCTGTAATAGTAGTTCTGTGGGCTACAATCTTATCCGCAGCGGCACTAATATAATATCCGCCGGAAGCAGCAATATCCCTGAATAAAGCCACAACTTTTCTTCCTTTTTTTGACGATTTAAATTTTAGCAGACGTTCGTAAATTATATCACTCGCAGTAACTCCACCACCAGGGCTGTCAACTAATAATAAAATTGCGATAACGTTATCATCTTTCTCAGCTTCGTCAATTTGTTTAATAATTCTTGTTGCGAGTCCGGGTTCTCTAAAAAATCCACTTGAATCTTTTGCCAATGAGATAATACCGAAAGCTTCAATACAGACAACTTTTTTTCTGCCTTTTCCTTGAATTAACTCTTCGGTATATTTACTTGAAACATCACTTGAGCCTAAGTTTTCTGTAACAAGCATTGCAATTAATCCAATGTTCATAAGTGCGCTGACACCAAGCAGAACAAGAATTATAATTATAGCAACCCAGTGTCCTAAAGTTGAGTGCTTTGTTTGAGTCGCCTGTTCGATGGTAATCGAGTTCATATCTTCTGTCATTTTTTCCTCCTGTGTTATTCAGAAAGTTCGTTTCGTGTTTCGCGCGCAATAGCGAGTTCTTCGTTTGTTGGAATAATCCAAATAGGAACGGAAGAATTATCATCAGAAACGCAGCATGCTTTTCCGCGAGTCATATTTTTTTCAGCGTCAAGAGATAATCCAAGTCCTTTTAAGTAACCACAAATCATTTTTCTGATTTCGTGAGAATTTTCGCCAATACCGGCTGTAAAAATTATCGCATCCGTTTTCGGCAGCAAAGCTACGTAAGTCCCAATGTATTTCGCAATACTGTATGCACAGATTTTAAGCGATATTTCCGCACGTTCATTTCCGTTTTCACTTGCTTCAAGAATATCGCGCATATCACTGCTAATGCCTGAGAAACCGAGCAATCCGCTTTCTTTATTAAGTAAAACATCAACATCTTTAGCGGTCATATTTTCGTTTTCCATAAGATAAAAAACAATTGCCGGATCAATATCACCGCAGCGCGTTCCCATAACAACACCGGCTAAAGGAGTAAAGCCCATAGTTGTATCAACAGACTTTCCATTTTCAACAGCGGTCAGTGAAGAACCGTTACCGATATGACAAGTTACAACAGAAACTTCATCAACTTTCTTCCCGTTTTTTTCTGCAAAAGCTTCTGTAACAAATTTATGGCTTGTACTGTGAAATCCATAGCGTCTTATATGATCTTTTTCATAATATTCATAAGGTATAGCATAATAAAAAGCGTGCTTAGGGATAGTTTGATGAAACGCTGTGTCGAAATCAGCAACATTAGGTACATCAGATAAAGCGGTTTGACAAGCATAAATACCGGCAAGATTTGCCGGATTGTGAAGCGGTGCCAACGGACTGCATTCTTCGATGCATTCTAAAACTTCATCGTCAATAATAACCGAATGGGTAAATTTCTCTCCACCGTGAACTACACGATGACCGAAAGCATTTATTTCATCTTTTGATTTCAAAACGGCACAATCTCCGGCTGTTAACGCTTCAAGAGCAGCTGTAACAGCTTTTGTATGATCCGGCGCGTCAACAGGCTGCTTTGTAAAATTTTCACCACCTGCAGTCAGAGTAAATTGAGCTCCGTCTTCCTGACCTATTCTTTCTATCAAACCTTTTGCAATAACGGTTTCTTCCGGGAAAGATATAAGCTGAAATTTTAAGCTTGAGCTGCCGCAATTAATAACCATAATGTACATAAATATTCTCCTATATCTTTTTTAAGGTTTAAGGTTTAAGGTTTAAGGTTTAAGGTTGTTTGTGAGTGTTAAATTTTTCCCATTAATCCATCTAATAAAATAACGTGCTACTGCACGGTCATCCATCAATCCAATAATCCAACAATTCTAAGTATTTCGATCGCTTCGCGCCCGCGCAGTAAAAGCCGCTATTGCGGCTATATTACTGCACTCCATATCTACTTTTGTACCCAGATCCACTTATCGCCTTTTTTTCTTTCAATCCATATTCCTTTTTTTGCTTTGCTGCGGAAGGCTGTTGAATAGGCTTCCTGCTGACTCCGAATATCAGTGCCGGAAATTTTTGCGGTTATTTTATATAAATCTTTTCTTGCGGCATTTAATTTATCGGCAATCTTCGCTGCTTTAGTTAGTTCTTCTTTAGTCGCAATTTTATTTTTATTTATAAGTTGAACATAACCATTTTTGTTTTCGCCGAGAATACCTTTTTTAAGATATGGATAAGCTTCTCTGTAAAATAATTTAATTTCTTGAAGGGCAGCTTTACGATCTGTCTGCTTCGGTTTTGCTGCATAAGCGGTAGAAACGCCAAAATTTTGAACGATAGATATTGCTTTTGTAAGCATACTATTCGGTTTTTCTTCTTCAAATTCTTCATCATCAAGACCTTCCATAATTTCATCAACATCATTCGCAGCATGCTGATAAATATGAATTTTTATTTCCGCGTTAATGGCAACAGGATGATCTTTATCGCCAACAACAGTTACTTTTGGTGAACAAGCTGAGTATGCAACTGCAATAAACGATGCAAACAGGCACATAAGAGTTATAGTTAAGATTTTTGATAGTTTCAAATTTTTCATAATATATCTTGGGGTTAATTGTTAATTGTTAATCAGTATTCAGTATTCGTTTCAATCATTTCAATCGTTTCAATCTATAAGCTGGAAGCTTATATTACTATAGTGGAAGCGCGGCTTACTTTTCCAATTGAAGCGGCATAAGCCAAAAACTGCCCGCTTTCATCAAGTTTTAACACTGCATTAACTTCCTCGTCATCAAACGCGCCAATAGCGCAACAACCGCAATCAACAGCTTTTGCTGCGAGATAAAGATTTTGACATATATGTCCCGCGTCAAGTAAAAGATATCGAAGACCTCTTGCGTTGAATTTCCATGTCATTCTTTCCGGAACGCAAATCCACAAAAAAGTTACCGCCGAACTTGCGACAAGATTAATGTTTCTAAATCCTAAAACAAGATTTTCGATTTCATCTTTATTAAAATCAAGCGGCAGAAGTTTATGCTTTGAAACAATATATCTGTAAAGTCCCGGCTTTAAACCATCAACATTATTAATAAGAAGAACAGTTTCAAAAGCATGTCGCGCTCCCGCAGAAGGAACAGTTCTTAATGATCTTTCATCAGACAATTTTTTAGTAAGTCCCTGAGTAGCCCACAGCAAAAAAGAAAGTTCATTGATTGATAAAGATTTCTCAGCGTATTTGCGAATAGTTCTTCTGCTATCAATAAATTCCGATAAATCAAATGAGTTATACTTTAAATCCTGTGGATTCGGCAATTCAATAAGATTAATTTCATCAAACGGCAATTCGAACAAAGGCGTTGGAACTCCTTTTTGTTGGTCTGTTTTTTCAAACGGGTCAATAAAGGAATCATTCCAAAATGTTTTACAAATTCCAGTGAGCATGAAAGATGGAGGTTACAAGGTTACAAGGTCTCAAAGTCTCAAGGTCCCAAAGTCATAAGGTCATACGGTCATAAGGTCGTAAGGTCATACGGTCATAAGGTCGTAAGATCGCAAGGTTTGCAGACCTTAAGTGAGCGAAGCGAGCAACCTTCAGACCTTAAGTGAGCAAAACGAACAACCTTTCAACCTTAAGTGAGCGAAGCGAGCAACCTTCAGACCTTAAGCGAGCGAAGCGAGCAAAGCGAACAACCTTCAGACTCAAAAAGCTCTGTAGGATTTACAGAGCTTTTTTATAGAGTTACTCGGCGTTTTCTCTGTCAACATACTGTTTTTTGTAGTATTCGAGATATTCACCACTTTTAATTTTTTCCCACCACCATTTGTTATTTACGTACCAGTCGATGGTTTCGCGAATACATTCTTCGAAATTATGGGATGGCTGCCATCCAAGTGACATAGTTTTATCACTGCAAAGAGAGTAACGGCGGTCATGTCCCATTCTGTCTTTAACGTAAGTTTTGAGAGATTCAGGTTTTTTGAGCTGATCAAAAATAATATTTACAACTTTAATATTCTCTCGTTCATTTCCTCCGCCGATATTATACACTTCCCCATCAATACCATTTTGAATTACGCAGTCAACGCCGCTGCAATGGTCCATTACATGCAGCCAATCGCGGATATTTTTCCCATCGCCGTAAATTGGGACAGATTTGTCTTCAATAAGATTTGTTACAAAAAGCGGTACAAGTTTTTCCGGATATTGGTAAAAACCGTAATTGTTTGATGCTCGCGTAACACAAACAGGAACGTCATACGTTGCAAAATAACTGTAAGCAAGTCTGTCGGCGCCTGATTTACTTGCGGAATAAGGATTTCTTGGAAGAAGCTGGTCGGTTTCAACCGATGAGCGTCCAAGTTCAATAGTTCCGTAAACTTCATCAGTAGAAATCTGTATGAATTTCTTCAATCCGTAAACGCGTGCTGCTTCAAGCAGGACATAAGTACCATAAACATCTGTAGTAATAAAATCTGCCGGATCGCCAATTGAGCGGTCAACATGAGTTTCCGCAGCGAAATTAACTGCCACGTCAACACCGTCTTCGAAGATTTTATTAACCAGCTCCGCATCAGCGATATCACCTTTAATGAAAGAATATCTCGAGTCATTTTCGATATCTTTGAGATTATCGAGATTTCC
>JAUVKG010000416.1 GCA_030596365.1 Chlamydiota bacterium
AATTCCCGGAATAGAGCAAGATCTGCATTTTGTAATCTTTTTTTATCCGCAAGAAGATACCTATACACAAAATCAACAAATTCATCGTTATTGAGTTTGGCGATTGCATTTGTATGATCCGCAAGATTATGATTGCCGTCATAATTAAATTTTGTGAATTCCAATCCCAGCGCTGTATTAAAATCAGCTGTTTCTTTAATTATCGTTTCCAATATGATTTCATTTTTCTCAGCGGACGTATTTTTACCGTCTTCAACTTGTTTATTTATTTTTGATTTTACAGGTTGTGCAGATCGGACGGGTTTTACAAATTTATCATCGTTTTTATTACCGCTATCACATGCGGAAAAGGAAAGAATGGAGATTAGAATAATTGACAGTCTAAAAATATTTATTTTTTTTTTCATATTACATTTTCATTCAATCACTATTTATGGTTTGGCTATAAAATTCAGTTCTTTCCTTAGTTTCAGTAATTGCTTATCATAGGTCAATAATTCAGCTCCTTGTATTTGCGCTAAAGTTAAGTAAGCACTATCGTAAGCAGAAAGATTAAATTTCAACGTATTTTCTAACCATAAATGTTCAGGTATTTTATCTGAACTGACAGTAGTCAAAGGGATTTCTTTCAGGAAAAACAAAGTTTTTTTTATATCTTCATATTCAATTCTTTTTCTTAAGAAAGAACTTTTCAATAAATTCATTGTTTCATACCACCACAAATCCGGTTGAATGATTTCTATTTCGCCTGAAATTATTGTTTCAAGCAATATCTCCGCTGATTTTTTGTATTCGTCTTTTAAAAGCCAGGATGCGGATACCGAACAATCTATCACACATTTTTTCATTACCATTTCCTGTCTGAATTGATTAATTCTTTGACCGTCAGTTTATCTTTGCCGGTAGTTTTTTGTGAATTTCTGATTTCGCGAAAAGCGGAAATTATTTGTTCACCCTTTTTTTTCATTTGTGCGGCTTTATGTTGATGATAAGGCTGCAGAATCGCAATGTTTTTACCGCGCCTTTGAATTATGAACTCCCGATCATTTTCAACTTCTGTAAGCAATTGTGACAAATGTGTTTTCGCTTCGAACACGCCGATAGTTTTCATAATCATTTTCCTATAACTGGTTAAATTGACTAGTTTGTTTAAGTATACTCTTCTTTTCGTCAAATGTCAATGTATCCTGTACATTCAAGTTGACAAATTGCAATGTATGTTGTAAAATATCCTGTATAATTTACAACTATTAATCAAATTATTCAAGTTATGGAATACTTAAGAACTGAAATTATCAAATTGCTGATTAACTATTTCGACAATGATAATAATAGAATCGAACACGCATTGAGAGTGCTTTATCATAGTGAAAACATTATGCAAAAATATGATGAATGCGATCGGGACATTGTTATCGCATGTGCACTTCTTCATGACATAGGGATAAAGCTTTCTGAAGAAAAGTTTGGATATAACGATGGAAAAACACAGGAAGAATTTGGTCCCGACGTTGCCGAAGAATTATTATCTTCAATCAACTTTCCTGCTGATAAAATCGAAAAAGTGAAAGAAATTATCGGTAATCACCATTCAAAGTCGCGATATGATTATATTGAACTTGTAATTCTGAAGGAAGCTGATAAGATAGTAAATAGCGGAGAATAACAGGAGTAAATCCAAATCAGAGATTTGGATTTCGTATTAATACGAAATCCATCCCGATAGCATAAGCGTATCGAGATGGATTTATTCTACCAAACAAAAAATACCATGATTGTTGTTGATGACAGAGAACGTCCAAGCGGGATTTGTGATGAACTCGCTAAATTACAGCTCCCTTTTGAAGTTAAGAGACTTGATATTGGCGATTATGTTATTAATGATACCATTTTTATTGAACGAAAAACTACAGCTGATTTTATCGAAAGCCTGCAAGATAAACGATTGTATAGGCAAGTTGTAAGAATGAGGAAAGACGGTAAACGGGCATTGATGATTATTGAAGGTGCTCGAATGCCCGGATGGCCAATTATTAAGGGGGCTTTATGTTCTATTTCAGCAAAACACTATATGCCGATTTTGCGCAGCGCGGATTTGAAAGGAACAGCCTGGATATTTAATCATTTGCATAATTATAATAGCGATAAATACAGCGAACAACCATTTTGCAGTCACGATTTCAGAGCTAAAAGAGGCGTTGCTTCTCTGCAGGAACGTATGCTGATGCAACTGTATCGCGTCGGTCCGTCGCTTGCGAAGAAATTGTTAAGTCAATTTGGTTCAGTTGGCGGAATTATGAGAGCAGACGAGAAAGATTTGTTAAAAATAAAGGGTGTTGGGAAAATGCTGTTGCAGGAGATAAGAATTTTACGCGGAGAATAAGAGGAATAAATTCATCCCGATACGCTTACGCTATCGGGATGAATTTCATATTAATACGAAATTCAATTTTTTGAAAAAAATTGAATTTACTCCCTCCTTTTGGTATAATATAGCATTAATAACTTTTAACTTAAAACAATACAGAAAATTAAATGAACTTTGAACTTAAAAAAATTGATGATTATGACGGCGTTAAAGGTCCACTCCTTTTCGTTATTATGGATGGCGTAGGCTTGTATAAAGGCAGCAAAGACGGTTA
>JAUVKG010000218.1 GCA_030596365.1 Chlamydiota bacterium
CCCATTTCTTCCAGAATTCTTGCTACACTGTCCCCTATTTCAGGAGTTGGCGCGAGAGAAAGATCAATAATTCCAAAAGGAACATTCAGACGTTTTGAAGCTTCTTCAGCTACAAGTTGTCCCATTCTAGTGATTTTGAAAGCGGTTTTTTTGATTCGGTTTGCAATTTCGTCTATAGTGGCTCCTTTCATATTTTTTATGGAACTGTGAATTACTCCGGGCCCGCTGACACCAACACTAATTTGGCATTCAGGTTCACCGGGACCGTGAAAAGCTCCTGCCATGAAAGGATTATCTTCAGGTGAATTACAAAACACAACAAGTTTAGCACAACCAATACTGTTATTTTCCGCGGTGAGTTCAGCTGTCTTTTTTATAATTGTTCCAACATCACGAACAGCGTTCATATTAATCCCGCTGCGCGTTGTAGCAAGGTTAAGTGATGAGCAAACTCTTTCGGTTGAAGCAAGAGCTTCCGGAATAGAATCAACTAATTTCTGATCACCTTTTGTGCATCCTTTTTCTATCAGAGCGGAAAAACCGCCAATAAAATTAACACCTGTTTCACGGGCAGATTTGTCCATAGCTTTTGCAAAACAAACATAATCATTTGCGTCAGATGATTCCGCAACTAAAGCTATTGGAGTAACCGCGATTCTTTTATTAATGATTGGAATCCCGTATTCCTGAGAAATTTCCTCCCCTGTTTTCACAAGATTTTCCGCGTACTTTGTTATTTTTTCATAAATATTTTCGCACGTGGAATTTGCAGAGCCGGTTGAACAATCACGCAGGGAAATCCCCATCGTAATTGTACGAATATCGAGATGTTCATGACTGAACATTTTAATAGTTTCCTGAATTTCGCTATGAGAAAAAAGCATATAGGAAGAATGGATTGTTAAAATTTCTAATTGATCTAATTAGGTCAATTAGGTTAATTTAATTTTAATTGGATTATTAATTTAGATTCTATGCATTGCCTCATAAACATCTTTATGCTGCAAATTTATAGACACGTTAAATTTCTCACTTGTTACGTCAAGCACTTTTCTGATTTCGGAAATGTCAGCAGAAGTATCTGAAATATCCACCATCATAATCATCGTAAAATAATTATCCATAATAGTCTGACTTATGTCAAGAATATTAACATTCAGATCAGCCATAGCCGTACTTACACCGGCGATAATTCCTACTCTGTCTTTTCCTACAACTGTTACAATAGCGTTCATAGTTAATAGCTTGCCCAGCCATAGGCGGGGTTAATAGTTAATAGTTAATAGTTAATAGTTAATAGTTAATAGTTAATAGTTAATAGTAAATAGTTAATAGTAAATAGTAAATAGTAAATAGTTAATAGTTATTCGTTAATTTCCGAGTGTCGTCTAATTAGGGTTTACTCGAAAAGGTATTGTATCAACAGTTTCTTAATAAGAGTTTACCTTTTTACCTGACAAAATAAATTTTTCTCCCTGAAACGGAACAATAATTTCTTTCTTACATTCGCACTCAAGTTTTTCAGCAAGAGAAAATGATTGCTTTTCCTCTCCGTGAACAACAAAAACCGTCGATGCGGATTCTTGTTTGTCTATCCACGCAGTTAATTCATTTCTATCAGCATGAGCGCTGAAAGTATCAAAATAATCTATTGCAGCATTTACCGGAATATATTTTCCCAATATTTTAACAGATTCATGTTTGTCAATCAACAGCCTACCCAAAGTATTTTCAGCACAAAATCCGCAAAAAACAACCCTTGATAAAGGGGCAGGTAAATTTTCTTTAAGATGATAGAGTATGCGCCCGGCTTCGCACATGCCTGAAGCGGTGATTACAATATGAGGGCCCTTTTTAGTGACAAGACGACGCGAATCTTCAGCTGATACAACATTATAACAATTTAATTTATTAGAATCTATTCTCCCGTTTATTTCCGCTGACTGTTTGTTTGAATATTCGAGGAATAGTTCCGAAGCTTTTATCGAAAGCGGGCTGTCAAGATAAATGGGGACTTTAGGAATTGTCCCTTCTTCAATAAAAGAATTCAGTTCGTAAAGCATTCTTTGTGTTCTTCCAACAGAAAAAGCAGGAACTATTATTCTTCCTCCCGCATTGATTGTAGAATTAAGATTATTACACAACTCGCTTTTAGCATAAGAATATGGTCGATGTTCACGGTCACCATAAGTACTTTCTACTACGATTATATCCGTATTATCAGGAGCAACAGGATTTGGCATAACCCATTCATTTTTTCTTCCAAGATCACCGGAAAAAGCAATCGTTGTAGATGCCACTTTATTATTTTCACGTAAAATTATTGAACTGGCGCCAAGAATGTGGCCGGCGCAAAAAAACATAACTTCAAGTTTGGCGGACGGATTAATCGTTTGATTCCATTTTACAGGAACCATCTGCCGCAAAGTTTGTTCGACATCACTTTCAGAATAAAGGTCCGGCAGAGGCAGTAATCCACGCCGTTCTCTTTTTTTATTTAAGGAAGCCGTTTGTGAATGAAGAACAAACGCGCTGTCAAAAAGAAGCAGGCGGCAAAGATCAATTGTTGCCTGCGCTGCGTAAATAGGGCCGTTAAATCCTTGTTTTACAAGACGGGGTAATCTGCCGCTGTGATCAACATGAGCGTGTGTAAGAAAAACTCCTGCCACCTTTTCAGCTTGAATTGGAAGTTGAGCATTTCGGGTGTACATATCACGTCGGCCGCCTTGAAAAAGACCACAATCGACAAACCAGCAGCGATCATCAGCATGAATTACATGCAATGATCCACTAACTGTTCTTGCTCCTCCGGAAAAGATAATATTCACATTGTCGTGCCGATTATGGTTAGACTTACAGGCACTTTGAGAAAATTCATCTCTCCGAGATGAATTTATAGTGCTCAACTCTCGCAATAGGTTTTACGAGAGTAAAAGAAGCGACAACACAATTACCACTCGTTGTCCCAAAATTCATCCCGATGTATTTTCTATCGGGATGAATTTCTTTATTCATCAAACTTAAACGTATCTCTATTTTGATCCCACCATGCTCGGGCATCGTTATAGTCTTTAAATTCCTGATCGGTGATAAATTCAATTGAATCGAGAGAATCTTCCCTAAGTTCTTCGTCATCGCTAAGCAAACCTTTTTCAATCAACGCGTCTACGGCTCTTGGATCGGCAATATCTTCGATTGTAATAATAGCTTTTTCTCTGACATCCTGGTCTTCAGACTCCATAGCTTTTGCAAGACTGGGAATTATGCTTGGTTCTTCAATATAAAGCATTGTATCAACAGCATTATCGCGAACATCTGCATTCTCGTCATCAAGAGCTTTCATAAGCGCTTCATTAATAGATTCATCATTTATGTCCATTAACGCGTCAAGGGCATATTCACGAATATCAGGGTCTTCATCGTCCAGAGCTTTCATAACGGTCGGTAAAACAATCGGATCAGCAAGTTCCATAATTGCGTCAAGTGCTGCCTCACGAATATCCACATTCGCCTCATCCAAAGCTTCATCAACAACAGCAAGAACAATCGGATTATCTATTCCCTCAAGATCCTCGATAGCTTTAATTTTTTCCTCATCCGACAGATCCATTCTAAGAGCTTTTGATGCTTTATCAACAATATCTTTAACTTCCTGATTTGGTTCAAACCATTTAGGCAATTTTACATCCTCTTCATTTTCTGCATTAGAACCTTTTTCTTTCTCAGACTTTTTTAGTAATTCTTCCATTTTGGCACGCTCATTAGGTGGAAGTGCAGCGAGCATTTTTTCAACTTCGTCTTTATTTTTTTTCTTAGTGGCAGATTCAATGGATTTTATTTCTTTTATTTTTGTTTTAGCAGTAACATTCGTTTTAACTTCAGGTGTTTCTTCTTTTTTCTTACCGCAACCCGAATTAAAAACCATCATTGAGAAAACAAGAGCAAAAAATAATATTGATTTTAAATTCATTTTAATCCTTTTCATTTTTGTTAATTAATTTTTATTATTACATTCATTACCATGTAGCAATTATTATACCAATATGTAAAACATATTATGCTTTTATGAAAGATAACCTTGCTTATCAAGATATTCCAAAACTTTTCCGGCACTTCTTTCTACCGTTTCCAAAGATGTATTAACAGTTATCTCCGGTCTTTCCGGTATTTCGTAAGGAGCGGAAACACCTGTAAAATCAGCTATTTCACCCTTCCTGGCTTTTTTATATAATCCTTTCGGATCACGTTTTTCACACTCCGCTAAAGGACAGTCAATAAACACTTCCACAAACCTGCCTTCATCAATCAATTGACGAACAGAATCTCTATCCCGTTTGTAGGGAGATATGAAAGCTGTGCACACAATCAATCCGGCATCGGCAAAAAGTTTCGCAACTTCACCTATACGGCGAATATTTTCAACTCTTCCTTCCGGTGAAAAATCAAGGTTTTTATTTAAGCCGTGGCGAACATTATCACCGTCAAGAGTATATGTATTACATCCACGTTCAAACAGCTGTTTTTCAACTTCGACAGCAAGCGTAGATTTCCCCGAACCTGAAAGGCCTGTAAACCAGAGAATCAAACCTTTATGTCCGTTTTTCTTTTCGCGGTCTGATTGTTTAATAATCTGTTCATACCAAACTATATTTTCAGATTTATTCATAATAAATCGTTATTCGTTATTCGTTATTCGTTAATCGTTAATCGTTATTCGTTTAGTCCGTTTTGTCTGTGTTTAAAATTCTACATTGCCCGGCGTTCTTGGAAATGGTATTACATCGCGAACATTCGACATACCTGTCAGAAAAAGCATAAGCCGCTCAAATCCTAAGCCGAAACCCGAATGAGGCACACTGCCAAATCGTCTTAAATCTCTGTACCACCAATAATCTTCTTTATTCATATTTTGTTCTTTCATTCTGCTGTCAAGAATATCCAATCTATCTTCGCGTTGACTTCCGCCGATTATTTCACCAAATCTCGGAACAAGAACATCCATCGCTCGAACAGTTTTTCCGTCATCGTTCACTCTCATATAAAACGGCTTAATTGACGCGGGCCAATCATAAACAATTACCGGTTTTTTAAATTGTTTTTCTGTAAGAAAATGTTCATGTTCTGTCTGAAGGTCATTCCCCCATTCAATTGGAAACTCCCATTTCTCATTTGATTTTAAAAGCAAGTTTATCGCGTCGGTATAAGTTACACGCGCAAACTCGCTTGAAACTATTTCTTCCAACGTTTGAATCAATCCCGGTTGAATTCTTTTATCAAAAAATGCCATATCACGCGGACATTTTTTCATAGTTGCCGCGACAACATCTTTAACAAATTCTTCCGCGAGATTCATATCATCGTTTAAATCCGCAAAAGCCATTTCCGGTTCTATCATCCAGAATT
>JAUVKG010000333.1 GCA_030596365.1 Chlamydiota bacterium
GAAGTTGATCCGCGTTTACAGAATATTGCGTTAATGCATTTACTTTCTTCGATAGCCAAGACTGATAACGATCCTAACAGTGTAATGCTTGCGATAGTTCAGAACAATACTGACAGACATTCAATTCACGCTCCTGAAGCATGTTTTCCTGCTCAGGGATGGCAGATTGACGAACCCAAACCGGAAAAATTAATCATTGCTTCAAATGAATTTGAAGTCGCTCGTATGGATGCCGGATTCAAACAACTTGGAGTGCGTGAATGTATTCTTTACTGGTATCAGTGCGAAGGAAACAACGGGAAAAAAGTTTATGCGACACGTAATTATCCCTGGCTGCCGTTCAAAACCGCTTTTGATTTAATTCTTTACGGCAGGAGTGACCGATGGGCTTTTGTCCGTTTATCAACTCCAGTGACCAAAGATGAAACTTACGATGACGCTTACGAAGAACTATCGGATTTTGTGAAAGAACTTGAACCTCATATAATTTATACTTCAGACGAGTAATTCATAATGGCATAATTGAATAGCGAGAGGTATATAAAAAATAAATAATGATGCAACCGCCTAAAAAGAAACGATCCATTTTTACATTGATTAAGCATTCGTGGCGAAATCGTCCTTCAATTAAAGATATTGTAATTTCATTTACAAAAAATTGGGGGACAAGAATTACAGCCATAATCATTGCCTTTATCTGCTGGGGAGCAGTTAAAACAATGGAAAAAACTACGGTGTCAATTAATGTTCCTCTTGAACTCGTTACTGCAGAAGGATTTGAAGCATTTGCACAAACTACGAACGGATTACCGCTCCAAAAAATAACTTTAAATATTGAATGCTCCAGAGGTGATAGAAACGTATTACGTAGCAGTGATTATAAAGGGAAAATAGATTTGGTATCTGAAATCGAGAATGTTATTCCGTCTTACCAATTAAATGCAAAAGAAAACCTTGTTTATACAGGACCTTCCGGCAATGAAGATTTATATTTTATTAAATCAATTGTACCGTCTAAAATTCGAATAACCATCGATAAAAGAATTTATAAAAATATACCGGTCAAACCGGTTGTTACCGGTAAACCTGCTGAAGGATATATTTTGTCAAAAATCACAGTTGATCCTCCGGCCATTCTTGTAACCGGGCCATCAAGCAGTATGGATAAAATCACCGAGTTAAAGACTAAAATAATTAATATTGACGGTTCAAATAAATCATTCCCTAAAAATGTTGAGATTGAACCTGTTGATCCTGATGTGGTTCTTGATACAACTAAAGTTAAAGTTAATATTGGAATCAATACTTCTCCCAAAAAACGTACTTTTGAACATATTGAAGTTCAAAAGCTTGTATCACAGTCTTCTGAAACTTTTTATCTGCTTGAACCGAAGGAAGTTAAAGTTATTCTTGAAGGCAGAGACCAAATTATCGAAACAACTTTGCCAAAAGATATTACTGCTTATGTTCAGCCCACAGGCGCTACAGCCGGATATTCTCTTTTAATCAAAATTATTCCTCCTGCGAATTGCAATGTCATTTCTGTCATGCCGTTAACTGTTACTCTCAGGGAAAACATTCCACAGATCGTAAAATAAATTAACAAAATTATTTAATAAGGTGAAATTGTGACTGACATTGTTTCTGATAAACCTAATGTTGTGGATGTTCAAAATCAATCACCTTCAGATGCTTCTTTGCAATCTTTATTTATGGAATTTGAAGAAAGGTACCGTAGAGAATCTTCTGATGTAAGAAATCTAAGCCTACAAATGCAGGGACTTGTTGCAACTTCCGAAATTATTCTTGACGACCTTGAACCTTCCTCATTATGGACACGCTTTTGGAAAAGAATTACCGGTCATACCCGCCGTGCCACATTCCAGAATTATAGAAACCAACTGAAACTTCAACATTCTAATATTCTTCTCGTGGCAGCAATAGCACGTCAGAACAGAATGGTAATGGAAGGATTAAAGCTTACACTTGAAAAACTTCACAATGTTGAAAAAGACGCTCAATTCATTAAAGAAACAATTCTTAAAGTAGAAGAACGCCGCGCCGCACGGTGGAGACCATTTCGCAATGGATGGAATTGGTTTAAAAACCTTTTCGAGTAACCCCTAATTAGGGGCTGCTCGAAAATACCGGTACGTCATTTCGACCCGAAATGACTACAAATCAAAAATTTATTCGCGAAAAATTTGCTTCAAAATCTTGCTTAACAAGTGCTTTGGTGTCCAAAGCACGTATTTTTTTGCATAAATTTACTTTTCGCATATTTGCATTATTGTTGTCTTTTTAATATAATTATAAACCGATTATAAACTTTTAGAATTAATATAACCAAATATGGAGAAAATATAATGTCGTACATTGAAGAAATAAAGGCACTTGTCAGAAAAAAAAATCCGGGAGAATCAGAATTTCAACAGGCAGTTGATGAAGTTTTAGAATCACTGGAACCTGTAATTGAACAAAATCCCAAATATAAAGATGCTAAAATATTGGAAAGAATAACTGAACCTGAACGAGTTCTTATGTTCAGAGTTCCATGGCAAAACGATAAAGGCGAAATAATGGTGAACCGGGGATTCAGAATTGAATTTAACAGCGCCCTTGGACCTTATAAAGGCGGTCTGCGTTTTCATCCTACCGTATATCTTGGTATGTTAAAATTTCTTGCCTTTGAACAAATCTTTAAAAATTCTCTCACTACTCTGCCAATGGGTGGCGGAAAAGGTGGAGCAGATTTTGATCCTAAAGGAAAATCCGATGCCGAAGTTATGAGGTTTTGTCAGTCTTTTATGACTGAACTTTCAAGACATATTGGAGCTAATACTGATGTTCCCGCAGGCGATATAGGCGTTGGCGGACGTGAAATTGGTTATATGTTCGGACAGTATAAAAGACTTCGTAACGAATTCGTCGGCATCCTTACCGGAAAAGGCTTGGACTGGGGCGGTTCTTTGATTCGTCCGGAAGCAACAGGCTATGGAGCGGTTTATTTTGCAGAAAATATGTTGGCAACTCGCGGCGAAACTTTTGAAGGAAAAACTTGTGTGGTTTCCGGTTCCGGAAATGTTGCTCAATATACTATTGAAAAGCTTAACGAGCTTGGTGCAAAAACAGTTACTCTTTCAGATTCATCCGGCTATATTTATGATCCTGATGGTATTGATTCAGAAAAACTCGCTTTTGTTATGGAACTTAAAAACGTTAAACGCGGTCGTATTAAAGAATATGCGGATAAATATAATGTGAAATTTTATCCTAATGAAAGACCATGGTCAGTAAAATGCGATGCAGCTTTTCCCAGCGCAACACAAAATGAAATCAGCGCCGAAGAAGCACAGACACTTTTGGATAACGGTTGCTATGTAGTTAGCGAAGGCGCCAATATGCCTACAGTGCCTGAAGGCGTTAATAAATTTGTTGAAGCAGGAATTCTTTATGGACCTGGAAAAGCCGCCAATGCAGGTGGTGTAGCAACTTCCGGCTTGGAAATGAGCCAGAATTCTGCAAGACTTTCCTGGTCACGCGAAGAAGTTGACGCGAAGTTAAAAGGCATAATGAAATCTGTTCATGATTCGGCCGCAGCAGCAGCTGAAGAATATGGTCAGCCGGGCAATTATGTTCTTGGCGCCAATATAGCCGGTTTTGTAAAAGTTGCTGATGCTATGCTTGATCAGGGGCTTGTATAACCTAATTTTATGCATTAGATTAAAACTCCGAAACGCTCGGATTCCTCATTTGTTTTGATGGGAAGACACGTTTCGGGGT
>JAUVKG010000242.1 GCA_030596365.1 Chlamydiota bacterium
GTGCAGGAACAAATTCCGATGTCGTGGTACGCCAATATTGCGCATCGTTGTTAGTAATTGCAGTTGAATTTGCAAAATGAGAATTAGTGGTTGTATTATCCCGTTTCCAAAATAATCTTCATTTGAAATTGAAATGTGCAAAGAATATTTTCCAATAGTTTTGAGGAGTTCATCAGTTTTCATTGTTTTTCTCCCAAAAAAAGTTTTAATTTTTTAATCGCTCTATAGTATTTTGTTGTAACGCTTGGTAAAAACCGATTGGTTACACACGCAATTTCTTTGAATGTCATTTGTTCATAAACACGCATTATTATAATTTCACGTTCTTCAAACGGTAATTGATTCAGAGCGGTTTGGATTTCATCTTTATTAATAAAATCATCAATATTATTTACACCCTGTTTATCAAAGAAAAATGAATCTTCAACATATTCTTTGCTGGCGTTTTTTAAAATCCGCAATGTTTCATTTCTTGCCATTCGAAAAATATAACTTTTAGGATATTTTATTTTTTTTGTTTTATCGCCAAGATTCAAAAGCGCAAGAAAAACAGTCTGCAGAATATCTTCGGTGTCGGAATGATTTCGTACAAAAGTGAAGATATAACCGTAAACTCCATTTTTATACAAATGATACCATTCGAGAATTTCATTTGTTTCTTTTGGTTTTGACAAAATAATTTGCTTTTTTAAGTTAAGAGTAAGAAAAGGTTGATTTTTATTCAAAAACACTTTAATAACCTCTGGTAATTCTATTAAAATGCCGCTCTTGTGTCAACATTTAATTATTATTAACCACTAATTTTCACAAATCTAACTCGATTCTGTTTATAATCTTTTAATTAAGACGCAAAATTTTGCGTCTCTACATTCATATTAAAACTAACATATTTATTTCTTTATCATTTTGACATCCATCATTTTGACTTTTTCTTTTTCTTTTTCTTAAACAATAAAATTTGCGTAAGCACCCCGCGTATGCCGGGGTATTTTCTTTTTGTGTCTTCGTGCCTTCGTGGCCTAATTCTCTTTTCTTAATTATTTTGCCACTAAATCATTCTGCCTTTAAAGTATTTTGTTATAAAATATTTATTTCTTATCATTTTGACTATAAAAGATTGATTTCGTTTTCTTTCTTTTCTTAATCATTCTGCCAGTAAATCGTATTGCAAAAAAAACGCTCTTTTAATATAATATGTAAGAAGTTAAATAAACTAGAATTAACCAATATTATAATTTGAATAATGAAAACAAAAATACATCACAAATATCAAAAAATCGTGGCCCATTGCGCTTGCGGCGCTGAATATAATGTCGGCTCAACTGCAAAAGAAATCCATCTCGGTATTTGTGCCGCGTGCCATCCGTTCTTTACCGGAAAACAGAAATATATCGATGCCGCGGGTCGGGTTGATAAATTCAACAAGCGTTACGCAAAGAAAGAAGAAGCCAAAAAATAATTCATCTCTTATAGTATGGACATCACAAATGTTAAGCAATATGAAGATGAACTTTCAGCTATCGAAATCAAACTTTCATTGCCTGAAACCGCTTCAAATCCAAAAAAACTTCGCGAGTTGACTAAACGACACTCGTATTTAAATCATATTGTTCAAGCCGCTGACAAACTTAGAAATAATCTTCAGCGGATGAATGAAGCTGAAGAACTTATTCATGACAGCTCCAATGATGACGAAATGATCGAATTCGCGAAAGAAGAACTTTCAGAAGCAAAAGCCGATAATGAAAAATTGGATTCCAAGCTTAAACACCTCCTCCTGCCAAAAAATCCCGAGGATGATGCCGATACTATTATTGAATTGCGTGCCGGAACAGGTGGTGACGAAGCCGGATTATTTGCCGCGGATTTATATAGAATGTATTTGCGATATGCTGAATCAAAAGGTTGGAAAATTGATCCGATAACTACAAACTTAACGGATCAGGGCGGAGTAAAAGAAGTTATTTTTAGCATCTCCGGAGACAAAATTTATTCCTACCTGAAATATGAAGCCGGCGTTCATCGCGTGCAAAGAGTTCCTGTTACGGAAACAAGTGGGAGAATCCATACTTCCGCCGCTTCTGTCGCTGTACTTCCTGAAGCAGAAGATGTCGAGATCGTAATAGAACCAAGTGATATTCGAATCGATGTTTTCCGCTCATCAGGCCCGGGTGGACAAAGTGTTAATACAACTGACTCGGCAATTCGATTAACCCACCATAAAACCGGTTTGATAGTAACTTGTCAGGATGAAAAAAGTCAACATAAAAACAAAGCTAAAGCAATGCGTGTCCTTAAGGCAAGATTGTTTGAAAAAGCACGTGATGATGTTAACGCCACTCGCTCAGAACAACGGAAATCAATGGTTGGCTCAGGTGATAGAAGCGAAAAGATAAGAACGTATAATTTCCCCCAGAATCGCGTTACCGACCATAGGATTGGTTTGACAGTTCACGCTCTTGAAGAAATTCTGGGAGGAAATCTCGATAAAATTATTCTTCCGTTAATTGAGCATGATACTCAAGAACTTTTAAAACAGCAATTTGGTCATGAAAACTAACATTCTAAAATACTTGTTATTATTATTTTCCTTTTCAGTTATATTATTTACGGGATGTAAAAAAGCTGAAGATAATAATAAAAAAATACAGTCTTACAAAACTCAAAAAATCAAAATCGTTACTAATGTCATAACTAAAACAGTTAAGATATACTTGCCTGCTGAACCGGTTGAAGAAATTCCCGAACCTGATATTAAGAAACCTGAGAAGTCTCTTCTATTAACATCCAATATCATCGCTTATGTTAATGGCGCGCCTGTAGAATTAAGTCAATTTGATGAAGTTTTTGCTAATCGAAATCTCGAAAAATTACCTTCATATCTCCGGAGAGAATATGACAAAAACAGAGGTAATTTTATTAAACAGCTCATAGATAATAAAACTTTCGAAGTCGCTGCAAACGAGGAATCCTTTTCGGACAGCCAGGATTTTAATGAAGAATTGGATGAAGTGGTTAAGCAGGTTAAAATGAAATATTATTATAATAAATATATTACTGATAAAATTAATATCACTGAAAAAGATCAAAAAAAATATTATAAAAATAATATTTCAAAATATTCAACACCTGAAAAAATCAAAGTTCGACATATCCTGATTGCTGTTAAAAAAAATCCCCTGCCGGCTCAAATTACTAACGCATATAATAAAGCTGTATTACTTCGACAGCGCGTATTGGAAGGAGAATCATTCGCCGAAATCGCCGCTGCAGAATCAGATTGCCCGTCACGCGCCAAAGGAGGTGACCTGGGCTTTTTCCAGAAAGGTCAAATGGTTCCTGAATTTGAGAAAGTAGCTTTGGCTCTCAATAAAAATGAGATTTCAGATATTGTTAAAACCGAATTCGGGTATCATATAATACAACCAACTGATAGAATTATTAAAAGAAAACAATCCTTTGATGAAGTGAAGGAAGGGATAAAACAAGAACTTTATTCTCAACGCGAGAAAGCTCTATACGAAGACTTGCTGACTACTCTTACTAATAAATACAAGGTTATTAAAAATGACAAAGTTATTAAACGCCTTACAGGTGAATTATAAAATAATTCTGTTGTTCGCTTTGCTCGGAATATACCCTCTTATCGCTTACAGCGCTAAATCAGAGCAGGTAAGCCGCGTACTCGCCAAAGTCGGTAATGACGTTATAACAACCGCGGAACTCGATCAATTTCTTAAGCCAATGCTTGCAAAGTACGGGCAGCAATATAATAAAAACGATTTTGATGATCTTACTAAACAGGCCCGGCAGGCCGCGTTAAAACAATTCATAGAAAAAAAGCTTTTGATTCAGGAAGCAGAAAAGCTTCAAATTAATATTCCCGAGATAGAAATTCAAAGAGAAATGGAAAGAATTCGTTCGCAATTTCTTTCCGATATAGATTTTGACAATTTCCTCGAAAAGAAAGATATAAGTATTGACGAATATAAAAAACTTATCAAAGATGATTTAACAACGAAAGTTCTTGTTCACGAAAAGGTTACTAAAAAAATACTTATCCTGCCATCAGAAATTCACGACTTCTATCAGTTGCATATTAGCGAATTCCTTCAACCGGCACAAGTTCGTATGTATCAAATTCTTATTAAGAAGAAACCTACTCCTGAAGACGCGCGAAAACGTGCCGATGAAATTTTGCAGGAATTAAACCTTGGCGCTACTTTTCAGCAGATCGCACGACTTAGTTCGGAAGGGCCTAAAAAGAGTAATGGCGGTGATTGGGGAGTTGTAGAAAAAGGTTTTTTCGGTGACGAAATGAAAAACGTTGAAGACGCTGCTTTTAAATTAAAACCAGGTCACTTCAGCAGCATTATAGAAACAAAATACGGTTATCATATCGTCTATATTGATAGAAAACGTATAAGCAGAATCCTTACCGAACGCGAAGCATACGACAGTATTAAACAAAAACTTTTTATGGAAAAATATACTGTAGCTCTTGATGATTATATAAAATATCTTGGCGGTAAAACCTATGTCGAAATTCTTCAGCCGGATATGGAAATGGATTTTTCTTTCAAAAATGATAACGCTGAAAATTCTTCCCTTATCCTTAATCCTATTATAACACCAAATGTCAGTACGGAAACTGTTGTTACTGGTAAACAATCTGAAGTCGATTCTACAGGCGGTATACCATGATAATTATGGGCATAGATCCCGGTACTCGCACCACTGGTTACGGAATCATTAATGAACAAAACGGGACAATCTCATGCGTGGAATACGGCGCTGTTAAAAATTCTTTGAAACTCTCCGTCTGGGATTGCCAATTGCGAATCTTTGACGGAATATCTAAAATCATCGGAGAATATGAAATCGATGCCGTAGCGGTGGAAAGTCAGTTCTTTTCAAAAAACCCGGACTCAACTATGAAAATTGGCGCGGCAAGAAGTGTCGCTCTTCTACCTGCTACCCGGGCAGGATTAACCATAAACGAATATGCTCCTACACGGATTAAAAAAGCG
>JAUVKG010000138.1 GCA_030596365.1 Chlamydiota bacterium
TGTGGAATTGTGGAATTGTGGAATTGTGGAATTGTGGAATTGTGGAATTGTGGAATTGTGGAATTGTGGAATTGTGGAATTGTGGAATTGTGGAATTGTGGAATTGAAAATTACCAAATTTATAAATTATTAAATTACCAAATTAAAATGACTGAAATAAAACTTACTGACTATGTGATCGTTGACGTGCAACTACGCCACTACGGTCCAACCGAAAAATTTAAATGCTCGAAAAACAAAGTGAAGGTCGGCGATGTGTGTATTGTTTGTATCGATCGCGGACAGGACTACGGAAAAATTCTTACAATTAACACTGATGTCAACTCTGTCACCGACCTTCCTGACAAGCAGCGAATTGTTCGAGTATGCCAATCCGGGGATTTAAAAAGGATTGAGCATAATAATGATGATTGTAAAAAACAGTTGAAACCTTGCAAACAAGAAATTGTATCGCATAAACTTGATATGAAACTTGTCAATGCAGAATATACATTTGACCGAGGAAAATTAATTTTTTATTTCTCTTCTGAAAAAAGAATCGATTTCCGACAACTTGTGAAAGATCTTGCAAAAAAATTCAAAACCAGAATCGAATTAAGACAAATCGGTGTGCGTGATGAAGCAAAAATAATCGGCGGAATCGGTTGCTGCGGAAGAAAAACCTGCTGCGTGTCATGGATCCACGAATTTTCTTCCGTAAACATCAAAATGGCAAAACTGCAGCAAATGCAACTTCATCCAACAAAACTCTCAGGAGTATGCGGTAGATTAAAATGCTGTCTTGGCTATGAATACGAAGCATACCGTGACCTTCAATCAAAAATGCCTGTTAGAGGTCAACGCGTTAGAACATCCACAAAAACAGGTGATGTAATTGATACTTCACTTTTAAAACAGGAAGTTACTGTTCGCTTTGATGACGATACATTTGACGTTTTCAATGTTAAAGAAATAACTGTCGTAAGCAGATCAAAATCACGTGCTAAAAGCCGGGCGCTAAAGCGTAAAGCACAGTCAAATAAAAAGCCTGCACCAAAAACAAATAACACAAAAAAAATGTGAAAGTAATTCACGGAACACATAATTTTAAACCGCCGTCAAAACCCATCGCTTTGACTCTCGGTTTTTTTGACGGAGTTCATAAAGGTCATAAACTTCTGATTGACAAACTCATTGAAACGTCAAAAAAAATTAACGGCGTTAGCGTGGTTCTTACTTTTGACAGTCATCCACTAAGAATCATCGCGCCTGATAAGCTTCCGCCAAAAATTATGACCCTCACTCAAAGGCTTGAATATCTTGAAAAACTTGGAGTAGATTATATAATTGTTCAACCATTTGATGATAAATTCGCGGAAATAACTGCCGATGATTTCTTAAATAATATAATTCGAAAAAAAATTAAGGCAAAAGCTATCGTAGGCGGATATGACTGCCAATTCGGTAAAAATAGAAAAGGCAATCTTAATTATTTGAAACACTTCGCGGAAAAAAATAATTGGATCTTCCTTGAGGTACCTCCTTTAACTATCGATAATAAAATCGTTAGTTCAACCGAAATAAGAAAAGCTATTCAAATCGGCAATTTCTCTCTCGTCGAAAATTTCCTCGGACGGCCATGGACTATTCGCGCGATAGTTGTTAAAGGGCATCGTGTTGGAAGAATAATTGGATTCCCCACTGCTAATCTCAATGTTGATTTTCTGACATTACCTAAAGAAGGCGTTTATGCCGCTTTGGCTACAATTGACGATATTCGTTACAATGCAATTATGTATGTCGGCACCAGACCTACTTTTGACCGGAATTCTTCCGACCTGGTTTGTGAAGTCTATATTATGGGCTTTTCGGACGATCTCTATGGAAAATGGTTAACCGTTCGTCCGGTTGAGTATTTGCGCGAAGACATTAAATTTGATTCTATGGAAAAATTAAAAAAACAGATATTTATTGATGTTGATAAATCTTTTGAAATATTGAATGACGTTTGACCCCCGCCCGTGGCGGGGCAAGCTTTGACGTTAGACGTTTGACGTTAGACGTTTGACGTTGGACACTGCATACTGATTCTTAAACTCCCCTCCTTATCAAGGAGGGGTGCCCGAAGGGCGGGGTGGTTCTTTAACTGATAACTATTAACTATTAACTATTAACTATTAACTGATAACTGATAACTGATAACTTTTAATAATAATATGAAATTCTCCGAAATCTTAAATAAAGTTGTTAACGGTTGTAATCTTTCCTTTGATGAAGCTAAATCAGCAATGGAAAATATTATGAACGGTAACCTTCTGCCAACTCAAATCGCAGCTATCGCCGTAGCATTAAGAATTAAAGGTGAAACAGAAAATGAAATATCAGGCTTTGTTACCGCAATGAAAAATGGCGCTATACGTCTGCCGGAATCATTTCCAAACGCGGTAGACACCTGCGGCACCGGCGGTGACAAACTTAACACTTTCAACATTTCCACTGCGGCAGCTATTGTTGCCGCGGGAGCCGGGGTAACTATTGCAAAGCATGGCAATCGCTCGGCTTCAAGCAAATCAGGTTCAGCAGATGTTTTAGAAGCTTTCGGCATAAATTTGAATGCAACCACCGATATTGAACTTCGCGCTTTAAATGAAATCGGTATCGCTTTTCTCTTCGCGCGTTCACATCATCCGGCTTTAAAACACGCCGGCTCTGCAAGAAAAGAAATCGGTATTCGTACTGTCTTTAATCTTATCGGTCCAATGACTAATCCTGCTGGCGCGGGGATTCAGTTAATGGGAGTTTTTCGCGAAGCCGACATTAAAAAAGTCGCTGCAGTCCTTAAAAAGCTTGGCGCTAAAAGAGCTATGATTGTCAGCGGCCACGACGGAATGGATGAGATATCACTTTCCTCTCCAACTGATGTTGCTGAACTGAAAAATAATGAAATTATTACATATCAAATTTCTCCCGAAGATTTCGGAATTGAAAACGCACCGGTTGAATCACTGAAAGGTGGTACTCCGGAAGAAAACGCTAAAATTATTCTTGGAATTTTAAATGGAACTGCCGGTCCAAAAACGGACATTGTATTACTAAATGCCGGCGCGGTAATTTATCTTTCAGGAAAATCTGATTCTATTAAATCAGGAATCGAAATGGCCAGGCAATCTATCTCTTCAGGCGAAGCGGCAAGGAAGCTCGAACAGCTTATAAAAATTTCCAACTCTTAAATATGCGGAAGAAATCTTCCAATGTGTTTGTTAAGAAAATTCATCACTTTCGTAACTCTAAACACCCGGTCAAACCAAGGCTTCTTCAAATCTATCGCCTTGGCTATGCAAAACTCGTGACAACAGTAACAGCGAATACAAGTTTTGTCATCTACTTCTTTGCCAATCGATCGATCAGGCTCAATAGCAGATGGTGAAACCGGACAACCATCACGACATTTATAGCATTTTACACACTCATCTTTATTAATTCTTGGCCGGGAAGCCCAATGCCTGCGTATGATTTTAAGTAAAAATTGCGGCATTGGCAGAATCCGCATTACGCTTTGTAAATTTTCTATTTGTTTAAAATCAGTTACTTTAACAGATTCTGTCGATTCCCCTGCAATTTCAATTTCATCCAAAGAAGTTGTACCGAAATTCTGACGTTTGCATGCCTGAATAATCGGAATATCATTTGGGTTTAAATCAATAATTTCGCAAGCGACAACATCAAGAGCCGGAAGATTGGCTGAAGCGAGAATTATGCCGAGGTTTCTCGGTGTTCCTCCGCTTGGCCCTTCGCCTTCCATTGCTTCAACAGCATCACAAATTGCGAGAGCTGGTTTTGCTATTCTATTAATATCAATCATTAAATCAGCAAGAGCATTTCTATTCTCCAGTCGAAAATGGTATTCGCCTTTTTTCATACCAAGAACCAATCCATACTGATTTTTCACGGCGCAAGTCATTGTCATTTGAACATGCGTTTTTAATTTTGGAATACTGATAATTACATCAGCATCAGCTACGGCTTTCGCAAGATTAATATGTTTACCAATAATATTTTCTTCACATTCAAAATATTGTTCGTTAGAAAAATCGGCAAGTTCAATTCCCAGATCTTCCACTACTTTTCCTATGCCTGTTGGTTTCATCGCAGATTCAAAACTGCCGATTCCGGGACTGTCACCAAGAAAAACTATTCCTCCGGCTTCATTTACAAGTTCTGCCACTGCCGCAATAACCGCCGGGTGAGTTGTTGCGGCTTTATCGGGCGAAAGTCCTAAAAGAATATTAGGTTTCAGCAAAACTTTCTGACCCGGTTTTACAAACGCGCTCATTCCGCCGAGAAGCCCGAGAGATTTTGATATTCCCGATTTAACTTTTTCCGGATTATAATCCGGTACTTTAACAATTGAAACAATACTTTTTTTCATAAATTGATTTTGTAGTTGGTAGTTGGTAGTTGGTAGTTGGTAGTTTATTCCCCCTTTTTTAAAGGGGGTTAGGGGGATTTTCTTCACTTCAGTCTTGGTAGTTGAGAATTCGATATTCTGTATTCGGTGTTCGGTGTTCGGTGTTCAGTTAGGACCATTTATTATATGGATGTTCAGCAAGATTTGAATTCGAGTATCGGAAATAAGTCGTAACATCTTGCCCAATCCATGGCGGTAAAGCAAAATCTGACATTTCGTTTTCAAGTTCTATTTCCGCGATTATCAATCCGGAATTTCCTCCTTCAAACACGTCAACGATCCATTTATTTTCCTGATATTCAAGAAAGAATCTTGTTTTTACAATTTGATTTTTGGATGAAAATTCTTTTAGTAATTCTTCTGCATTACTGATAGGTATTTGATATTCAAATTCCGGGCGTGTGAAGCCGACTTGTTTGCCTTTAATAGTTATCCAGGCTTCTTTGTCAGAAATTCTAATTCGAACAAGACAGTCATTTGATTTAGCAATATAACCTTGCCTGAAAGCTGCCCTTCCGACAGTGAAATTTTTCCATGAATTATCAACCAGAAGATACTTTCTTTCTATTTCTTTGGGCATATTTTTTTAATAATTTTTAATAATTTTTCGTCAAAAATCAATTTTTTCACGTAACTTTCCTGAACAATAATTCTTTCACGTAAATCTTTTTCCGGCCAGTTGTCCAGAATTTCCAAAACTTTAAACGAAAAAAAATCAACCTTGCATTTTTTACTTTTTTTTGAATAACAAAGAGTGCCAATGACTTTTGAATCCACTTCACCTTTAATTCCGGCTTCTTCAAAAGCTTCTTTAGCTGCTGACAGCTGAGGTGACATTCCTTTTTCGATATGTCCTTTTGGAACAATCCAGTTTTTATTTGAATTTTTTGCCGTGACAAGAATGATTTTTTTAATGCCTTTATCTATATAATATGGCACTACTCCGGATTGTTTTATATGTTTCTTATTCACTACTTTATTATATACTTACTTTAATTAAAGGTCAGACGCTAATTATTCGACCGGGATTACCAACAACTGTAGCATTGTTATTTACATCTTTAATAACTACTGCTCCGGCTCCAATTGTACAGTTTTCACCAATTGTAATCCCGGGAATAACTACCGCACCGGTGCCAATCATAGTCATTTCTCCAACTTCAACATCACCGGCAAGACGCGCTCCCGGACAAATATGAACACAATCACCAAGAACACAATCATGTTCAACAACAGCCGAAGTATTAACGATACAGCCATTCCCTATTTTCGCGCGAGCACCTACAACAGATTGTGCTGAGAGGAAGCATCCTGAATTAATTTCAGCTTTTGCTTCAACAATTGCTGTAGGGTGTTTAATTGTAATAATTTCGAACCCCATATTTTTCATTTCATCGATAATTTTATGACGCGTGCAATTATTACCAACTGCAACATGCATTTTGAAAATACCATTGTTCAAAAATTTAGCAAGTTTATCTTTCCCGCCAAGTACTTCAGCATGGATAAGTCTTGTCCCCTGAGCAATATTATCGTCAGCTACGCCGACCATATAATATTCACCGCCTTGAATAATCGCCGATTCAACTACCGCCGCGTGTCCTCCTGCTCCATAGCAAATAAAGGGAATCAAGTCATTTGATTTCATAATTTCAAAATAAGTTTATGGTTATAACTAAATAGTGCCTGAACAAAAGTGATAAACCATTAATATTATATCAAATTTTATATTTTAGTTATAGTTGTTCAATAAAACAGGCATTTTTGGTATAATATTGCCTATGAATAAAAATAACACTAAAACAAAACTGATAATTGCATACGGAAATCCATATCGAAATGATGATGGCGTAGGCCACTATATTGCACATGAAATTCAAAAATGGGCGGATGAGGAAAAAATCGATGAAATCACAATAATTACCGCTTATCAACTTGATATTGATATGACGGAAGATATTTCATTGTCTGAATCAGTATTCTTTCTCGATGCGCACATAACTGAATACAGTCCTGAAATAGTAATAAATAAGATAGAGGCAAAAAAAACAAATGGCTTTACTACCCATGTTTTTACTCCTTCAGATCTTATCGCCCTTGTTAATCAGCTTTATAACAAAAATCCTCCGGGAACACTAATCTCCGTTCCGGGGTATAATTTTGATATGGGTGAAGAATTAACACCGGAAACTAAAAAAAAGGCTGATCGCGCGATAGACAAACTCAAGCATTTTTTAACAAAAATCTAACAAAAGCTATTGACAAGATACAGTATATTTTGTTAGAATTTAAATACTAATATAGTAACTGAACAAAAAACTTCATTTCATTCAGGCATTAAATATATAAATAATCGAACACTCGAAAAAACAATTATGAGAAAAAATACATTTTTACTTTTGACAGCAGTTATATTTTTTGTGTCTTCTACTATTACAGCAGCAGATACAACAACGTTGCGTATAGGCTACGCAGACACCGAAAGGATTATGCTTGCCTCTATTGAATATAAGGAAATAGACCGTGAAGCGAGATATAAAATTGAGTTAAAAGAAGAAGAAGGACAACAAAAACTGGACGAGTTAAAAAAACTCGCAAATGAAATATCGGAGTTGTCAGAAGAAAATAGAAAAACATTGATTAGAGAATATCGCAGAAAACAGGAAGATCTTGCTGCTTTTCAGCAGCAAACCAAAGAAGAAGTGCTTGAGCGACAGAGTGTTGATTTAAAAAGAATCGCTAATAAAATCAAGCGCAGCATAGAAATGATAAGTCGTGATAAGAACATGACACTTGTTTTTGATTTAAAACCGATTCTTTATCTTGACCGGACA
>JAUVKG010000014.1 GCA_030596365.1 Chlamydiota bacterium
GCGAAGCGCCCGGCGTATGCTGGGCAGTGTTCGCACCTTATCACCTTCCCACCTTCCCACCTTCCCACCTTCGCACCTTCGCACCTTAGCACCTTAGCACCTTAGCACCTTCCCACCTTCGCACTTTCCCACCCTCTCTTCAAGCGTGGCAAGGTTCCCGCCTTGCTTATGAAATATTGATATGATATAATTTATTGTAATATAAATATTTAATTCCAATACAAATCTTATGAAAAAAATTAATTTTTATTTCTCTTTCGTATTTCTAATTCTCATCGCTATTCTTTTAATCAGTTGCGCGGTGATTCAACAACCCCGTGCATACGAAACTGAAAGCCAGCTTGCGGTATGCGGTTTCAAGCAAAAGCTTGCTAACACGCCGGAAAAACTTGATAAATTAAAAGAACTGCCGCAGCGAAAATTTGCATTGCGTGAGCATAATGGAACCAATTATTACTTATACGCGAATGCTCATCAGAAATGTTTATTTATAGGCAACGAAAAAGCATATCAGTCATACCAAAAATCAAAAATCCAAAAACAAATTGTAGATGATAATCGTACCGCCAACTCCAAAAACGAGGCTGCTGCTGCTGCAGGGCGGGTAGAAGCATTTAACTGGGCGGTAGGAGACATGTGGGTACCATGGATGTATTATTGAGACTTATTAAACTTGAGAATTGATAGTTGAGAGTTCGAAATTGAGACTTATATTAAAATACTAAAGAGAAGTTCCCTAACGAAGTAACGCCGTACCCGCGTTCATATCGAATTTTCAATTTTCAAGTAAAAAGTAGAAGGAAGAGAAAAACTTGTGATTTTTCAGACTTAAACCTTAAATTTTAAATCAAAAAAAATGAAACAAAAATTAAATTTTTCAGCATCAATTATTATTATATGTTTCGGTTTCTTCGTCACAGGATGCGCGGCAATAAAAGAGAGTCGTGCTAAGGAAACAGAAAGAATGCTTTCGGCAGCCGGTTTTACTATTAAACTTGCCAACACGCCCGAAAAAATTGCTAATTTAAAATTGTTAACTCAGGAAACAGTTTTTCCGTTCGAAAGAAATGGTACAAACTACTATATTTATGCTAATGCTCATGAAAAACGCCTTTATGTAGGTAGTGTTAATGAATATAATGAATATAAGGAACTTAAACACCAGAAACAGGCAAGTGAGGATAAAATCACAGATGCAAGAAATGCTTTGATGGGAGCTAATGCAGACGCTGATTATGCCGGCAGAATGGACTGGGGATTATGGGCGCCATACAGATATTAAATTTTAGATTTTAGATTTGTGATTTCGCTTTAGCGCCCGGCGTATGCCTGGGTGGATTTTGGATTTCGTTTTAGCGCCTGGCGTGTGCCCGGGTGGTATTCGGTATTCGGTGAGAAGTAGGGGCATCCCTGTGTGGTTGCCTTAATTCAGGTGTCAGTTACAAAGTCTCTGATTACCGATTACCAGTATACCATAATTGAAATGTTATTAAATTTCAATTAACCGATTACTTCTTGCCTTTTAGGCAAGCCGTGCCAGTCCGGCTTTTACCGCCGCATCGGCCACTGCGGCAGCGACATTCATAGCCACCGATTTATCCAGGGGGTTAGGAATAATAAATTCCTCACAAAGTTGCTCATCAGTCACACACCCCGCCAAAGCTTTTGCAGCGGCGATTTTCATTGAATTATCAATCTTACGCGCACGAACATCAAGAGCGCCGCGAAAAATTCCCGGAAAGCCCAAAACATTATTCACCTGATTCGGAAAATCCGAACGTCCTGTTCCAACTATCCTCGCACCGGCGGCTTTCGCTTCATGCGGCATAATTTCCGGGTCAGGGTTAGCCATAGCGAGAATAATCGGATCTTTCGCCATTGATCTTACCATTTCCTGTGAAAGCAGTCCTGCCAAAGAAACTCCGATAAAAATATCAGCGTTACGAACTGCCTCTTCTAATCCTCCTGTAAGATTATCCGGATTAGTGGAATCAAGCATTTTCTGTTTTGTATCGTTAAGATTATCGCGGGATTTTGAAACTATGCCTTTACTATCGACAATAATAACATTTGTCGCTCCAACGAGTTGAAGAAGTTTTGTGATTGCAATTCCGGCTGCACCGGCGCCATTCATAATAATTTTTAAATTCTCAAATTTTCGTCCCGTAATTTTATTCGCGTTAAGAAGCGCCGCGAGAGTAACGATTGCAGTACCGTGTTGGTCATCATGAAAAACCGGAATATCCAATTTTTCTATTAAACGTTCTTCGATTTCAAAGCAACGTGGCGCGCTAATATCTTCGAGATTAATTCCACCGAAAGTCGGTGCGATATTACAAACTGTTTCAACGATTTCATCAACATTTTTTGTCGCAAGACAAATTGGAAAAGCATCGACTTTTCCAAATTCTTTAAACAAAATTGCTTTTCCTTCCATAACGGGCATTCCGGCTTCCGGACCAATATCTCCGAGACCGAGAACTGCTGTTCCGTCGGTAACAATAGCGACAAGGTTTCCTTTACGTGTATATTTAAAAACGTCATCAATATTTTTGTTAATATGTCGGCATGGTTCTGCAACGCCGGGAGTATAAGCGATACTGAGGTCATCTTTATTTTCGAGTTTAACGCGGCTTTTTATTTCGATTTTCCCATGCCATTTTGTATGTCTTTTAATAGCTTCTTCGTTATAGTTCATAATTTTCCTTTTATTTAAGTTTTGTAATATAATTTATTATAAGAAATTATATCAAATCAATTTTACATAAGCAAGGTGGGAATCCGTTGTCCGTGGCCCGTGATCCGTGGCCCGTGATCCGATAACTAATACCAAAAATCCCTCTTTTTTTTCAAAAAAAGGGAGATTTTATATTGACAAAAAAATTAATAGTAAGTATAATATTCAGCCTTGGATGGGCAATTGAGGAATTGAGGAATTGAGGAATTGAGGAATTGAGGAATTGAGGAATTGAGGAATTGCAAAATTAGATAAAATGACCGCAAAGCGTTACTTTGTCAGGAAAATTACCAAATTACTCAATTATTAAATTACCAAATCTTAATGGGGCGGTAGCTCAGTTGGGAGAGCGCAACGTTCGCAACGTTGAGGTCGAGGGTTCGATCCCCTTCCGCTCCACCATTCGGAACAATCCGAATTTTGTGTGGAAAATCCCCTAAATCCAAATCATCTTCAAAAATTGCAAAGGGGTGTTACTTCGGAGCCTTATATTTACCTTTCGCATTAAGTGTTATTGAGTCAAATATTGTGATATTGCCTGCGTTTACGATGACTGGTATATTGGTGCCTGTACGGTAGTCCGTGCCGGGAAAAAGCGATAGTCCTTTGACGCTGAATGACCCGAGATCTTTTTTAATTACGATCTTCGCCCGACGCTTGTCAGCTTTATTCTTGTAGTTATAGCGTTTGTCTTTCTTGTTATGCCACAAGGCTGCATCATCGAGCGTCATGATCGCCTTGTCAAATACCATGATACCTGCAATTGGAGAGGCTGTCGGCGCGAAGCCAACTACACGCAGCTTCAGTTTCTTCGGGTTCACCTTCGCTTTTTGGACGACTCCTTGCCCCATACTCGCTCCCATGTGCCAGGTTAAATTATAGTAAGACAAAAGGTTATCAACCGGCACATGCTGTACAACTGAGTCGGTTGAAAGATCGACGATTTGCAAACCGCTGGTGGTGCATACAGCTATGTACTTGCTGTCCGGAGAAAAGCACACATAATAAGCTTCCTCGTCATTAACATCGACTGTGCGGAGATCGGAGCCGTCGGCGTTAGCAACATGCGCTTTCCGCTTACCTGCCCATGCCATACAGACCAGCCACCGGCCATTCGGGGAATAAGAGGGATGTTGAGTGTAATTATGTAAATTTGTCAACTTGTGAGCCGCGCCTCCGGCGGCAGGCACCGTGTAAACTCCTGGCGGAAGGATGGGATCCTCGTAAAGAGTGAAAATTATGGTCTTGCCGTCGGGCGAGAAGCGCGGATCCATGATTGTTGGATTCTCTTGTGCCGGATCAAGAGAGCCCGAGTAATTGTTGGTAAAGACGATGTGGCCCCCCTGCCCATTCGACCCAATTGTACGGAGTTCATCGTTGAGCAAATCCGTGTCAACATCGACATATACGATGCGATCTCCATAAAACGACATTCCTGGATATATCGCTCTTTTTCCATTATCAGCTAGGACAGTGCTGTCAATACTGCCGTTCCGATTCAGTAATTCGATTCTGTAGACCGATGAAGAGCGCATCGAAATGACACATAGATCGCCCAGGAAGGGTGCCGCATTAATGGTATAAATGTGGGACGCGTTGTACACAACGCGAACTTCCTGCGTACCGCCCATAAGCGCTACTTCACGGATTTCGTTCTCTGCGGCGGTTGTACGCAAGCCATATGTGATGTAGCCCATCGGAACTGCGAACCCGACGCTATGCAATGCAAAGACGCATACAATAAGAGCGTAAAACTGTATCCGGAACATAAGTTCCTCCATGTTTTTATTGGTTTGGCTGGGGTAGCTCCATTTCTTTTTTTCCACCCAAATCAAAAACATTAATTGTTCAGTTGATATTATACAAAAATAAGTTTTATAAAACAATATGACGCAGGCGAATGAAGACTGCCACGGCATGGTGGCGTAAATCGACACGAAGCCGGGCTTTCTACTTATCTCAATCCAAGTTTTTTGGCTTCGCGGCGGGTTAGGCGTTTACCGTTTGCGTCTCTGTAAACCGTGTTGTTTCCAACTGTTTTACCATGGCTTCTGATTTTAGAAGATCTGCAATTGAAGTAAGGTTTACAACCTTTCATTTGATTCCAATACCGCAAATAATGGCACAGTTAACAAAGCCAGAAAAAACAATTTGATCTTCATTATGCCTACGGAATAAAATTGAATAAAATTTGAGAACAATGAAATAATGCGTTGATGCACGGTCATAATTGACAACCCCGGCACGCCATGCTACCAATTCTTTGTAAGGTAGGGAATAAATCTGGTGTTAGACAATTTACTCCGCTGTCGTTACGTGACATTTTTGTGTTCGACGGTGGATATTGCCGATCACCTATTATTTTCCGGTTTCCGGCCTCAACGAGACCGGCTACAACGGACTACGGATCACGGATTACGGATTTTTACTTTCTCGCGGCGCGGGCTTCTGCAACTGCTTTTTCGTCATGAGCGATTTGCATGTCGCTGTCAACCATCATTTGAGCAAGTCCTTTGAGATCCACTTCTGCTTCCCAACCGAGTTTTTCTTTTGCTTTGGCAGGATCCCCGAGAAGGAGTTCGACTTCACTTGGCCGGAAATATCTCGGGTCGATTTCGACATATTTTTGCCAATCGAGATCAAGATAACCGAAAACTTCATCAAGAAATTCACGCACGGAATATGTTTTACCCGTAGCTATAACAAAATCTTCCGGCTCGTCCTGCTGCAGCATAAGCCACATCGCTTTTACATAATCACCGGCGAATCCCCAATCGCGTTTAGCGTCCAGGTTACCGAGATAGAGTTTATCCTGAAGACCGAGTTTAATTTTAGTCGCCGCGCGGGTAATTTTTCTGGTTACGAAAGTTTCGCCGCGACGTGGAGATTCATGATTAAAAAGGATTCCGTTACAGGCATACATTCCATAAGCTTCTCTGTAATTAACAGTTTGCCAGAACGAATAAACTTTCGCGCAACCGTATGGGCTGCGTGGATGGAAAGGAGTTTTTTCTGATTGCGGAACTTCCTGAACGAGACCGTACATTTCACTTGAAGACGCCTGATAATATTTTGGCATTGGATCAAGGCGACGAATTCCTTCAAGAACGTTCAAAGTGCCGAGAGCGCCGGCTGTAACTGAATATACGGGTTCATCGAATGAAACGCGAACATGTGATTGAGTGCCGAGATTATAAATTTCATCGGGATGAATATCTCTAATCAACTCACTCAAGCGCGTTCCATCGGTAAGATTTCCATATTCGAGGTGGAGTCTGGAAACTTGATGCGGATCTTTATAAAGGTGTTCAAGTCTTGCAGTATTAAACGAAGAGCTTCTTCTAATCAAGCCATATACCTCGTAATCTTTTTCGAGGAGCAATTCCGTTAAATACGAACCATCCTGACCGGTAATCCCTGTAACAAAAGCTTTTTTTGCCATAATTTTTCCTTATCGTTGTTTTTTAAAAAAACACTTGCCATTGTAGAACATATGCCAAATATTGGACAAGTGCATCGTTTATTTGGAATTTTGTAATATTTTTTCGAGTTGAACTTTTAAAACCGGAATGTTTTCACACACAATATTCCAAACCAGCTCGTAGTCAACTCCAAAGTAGTGATGGATAAGACGATCTCTCATTCTTGCCATTGATTTCCATTCAATTTCAGGATACAGTTCCTTGATATCGTTTGGAATATTTTTGGAGGCTTCGCCGATAATTTCAAAACTTCTTACGAACGCCCTTTTCAATTTTTCGTCATTCAGGAACTCTTTTACATTAGTAGTTGATGACTCTGATATAATAAAATTTATTTCATCAATAATATGGCTTAGCAATTCAAGATGCGATTGCGACATATTCGACCTCTTGTAAGATTTTTTTCCCAATATACGGACTCAGACCTTGCTTAGTCACAAGATCATAATTATTTCCAACGTATTTTTCAATAAAATCGCATAGTTGATTAAAGCATTTATAATTATGATGTTTTTCATCAAATTCAACTAATATATCATAATCACTAGAAATAGAATCATCTCCTCTTACCACCGAACCGAAAAGTCCAATCGTTTTCACTCCCATCTCTATAAGTTCATGGCGATGAGTATGTAAAATATTATAAATGTGTTTTTTACGATTCATATTAGATATAAGTAAAATCACTTAATTATATTAGTTAATTTAATATAAATTTTACGAATATAGTATTTTTTTGTCAAGGACAGAATGGACAAAACCACCCCGCCCTTCGGGCACCCCTCCTTATTAAAGGCGGGGAGTCAAAAGGACAGAATGGACAGAATGGACAAAATGGACGTTCACTGAAGAATTCGTGTTGATTTGTTACTCAATAATATATATAATAGTTATTATGAACAAAATACAATTAATATCAATAGGAACCGGAGTAATTATTGTAATAATATTAGCTGCTGTTTTCATTACGAAAGATGAAGAAAACAATATTACAATAACACAGCCAATTACACATTCACCTAAACGCACGCAAAAGATTAACGCAGTAAAAGCGGCACAATTATCAACTAATTTAGTTTTTGCAGATACCAATTTCACTGTTGCAGTTACCGAAGAGATTGGAAAGACTGCACCGATTAAGCGGAAAAATTTAAGTTTAATCCCGGAAGAGCCTTGTCCGATTGATAATTTTGATGTTTATGTTAATGAAGCTTTGCAGATATTCAGAAAAAATCTTTCTGATAAAGAAAAGGATGAAGCTTTACAGAAAGTTGATGCTATAGGTATGCCGATGATAATGCCGGTTATAATGCTGGCTTTGGAAGATGATAACTCCGAGATTCGCAGCACAGCAATTGAAGCGATACAATCCCTTGATAATCCGTGTGTAATTCCGGCGGTAGAAAAAGCAATGGATGACAGCGAGTCTATTATTCGTCAGGATGCTGTAAATGCCTTATTGAAAGTTGATGATGAAGGAGTTAACGATGCATTAATAAAAGCGATAAGTGATTCCGATGAAGATGTACGTGAAGCAGCATTTGAAGTGATGCTTTTCCAGGAATCACCGAACATCTTACCTGCTGCGGAAGCTGCCGTTCAAATAAAAAATCCGGAAATACAGGAGCAGGCGATAAGTGTTCTTGAGGATATTCCTTCCGTATCGGCGATTGACGCGATTATTAATTATGGTTTGCTAAGTGATTATGATGAAATAAGAGATACGGCATCAACATCGCTTCAGCAATTAACGGGAGAGAATATAAATTCTTATGACAAATGGATAGAATGGTGGGATAAAAATAAAAGCTCCTGTCCTGAAAATCTTAACGCGGGTGAATGGGCGGAATGGTGGAAGAACCGGTAATCGCACTTTAGTGCGAATTGCACCGGGATTCAGGTTTCAGGTTTCAGGTGTCAGGTCCCGCCAAAGGCGAGGTGTCAGGAAAGGGAATAAATTCAAATCAGAGATTTGAATTTCATATTAATACGAAATTCATTCCGATGTATTTTCTATCGGGATGAATTTAATCCACCATTCCATCAATCCAACATCCAATCCCCTCTTATTTTCCTTCAAGTTTTTTTATTTCATCTCGTAATTTTGCGGCTGTTTCATAGTCTTCATTTTCGATAGCTTTTTCAAGTTGATCTTTCAAAAAATCTATAGGCTTTCCTTGTTCAGTCGATTTAACTTGTTGTCCTGCGGCGAGAATTTCATCAGGAATCACAATAGAAGCTTTATTCATCAATTCTGTTGAAACAAAAATCGGCACACTGTTTTTCAAAGCAATAGCAATAGAATCGGATGGCCGGGCATCGAGTTGAAAAGTATCGCCGGCGGAATTTTTAAAATAAACATCAGCATAAAAAGTATTTTCTTCCATTTTAGTAATAACAACACGTGTAATTTCACCGCGTAATGAATCAACAATAGATTTAAAAGTATCGTGAGTCATTGGCCGGGGCGGTGGATCGGGATTTAGAATCATAGAAATTGCCTGTGCTTCAGCCGAACCAACAATAATGGGCAGGCATCTTTTATCATCCATATCCTGTAAAAAGACGGCGAATCCTCCCGGATGTTGTGCCGGAGAAAAGCCGATAACTTTCACTTGAATTAAATCGTGGTTCATAATAAATTAAAATTATTTTGCAAAATGATTTACAGCAGAATGATTTTTTTATTTCTTTACATTACATAAATTATATCAAAAGTTTGCCTAAAAGGCAAAAAGGAAATAACCCCGAGAGCGCAAGGGCCTCGGGGAAACCAATCCTTATAATGTTTCCGCCCTGTAAGGGCTAAATGAAAATTTCCTTTCGCCCTTTCAGGGCTTGATTTGTGATAGTCAGTTCTACACAGGGCGATACCCTGTGTTGTTACATTCCGCCCTTTCAGGGCTTTTTAAAATTTAGTAAGGTTTTTTTAAAGCTTTCAAAATCCGGAGATTTCATCTCAAGTGTTGTGAATTGTCTTCCTATGTCATCAAGAAAATGCGCATCTGATGTTCGTACAATCGGAATTTCTTTTGGGATTAAAGCTCTCCATTTCGCTTCATCACCTGAATTAATCGACAAATCAGCGGCATCAATTTTAGCATCATCAGGCCACAAACCCAATTGGGAAAAAATACTGCTAATCGCCCGATCGACATGCGACGCGATAACGATTCCGTCATTTGAATGAACTTTTTCTGTTATTGCATCGATTGACAGATCTATACTTCCCACAAGAAATGCATCTTCAAAGCTAATTATATTTTCTTCCGAGTCGACAATGGGCTGGTCGCCAAAATATTCAGTGTCATTTTTTCTGTCAGGAAGGTGACTTTTCACAAATTTACCGAAAGCGACAGCTGTGTCCACCTCGCCAAACAGACAGATTATATGAATTTCTTCGCTTGAAGTAACTTCTGTACCATAATAAACTGTGAGGCCCGGAATTTCTTTTACCACTTCACAGATTGCCGGACAATTATCAGCGGTATTATGGTCTGTTAGAGCAATAATATCCAAGCCTTTTTCTTTTGCGGTCAAAGCAATTTTTTTCGGTGAACAATCAAGATTACCGCAAGGAGAAAGGCAGGAATGAATTTGAAGATCTAAACGCATTTGTGATTTTGGATTTTTGATTTGTGATTTTGGATTTTTCAATCGTTTCAATCGTTTCAATCGTTTCAATCGTTTCAATCGTTTCAATCATTTCAATCATTCAATAATAAATTAATCTCTCAAACCGAGTTCATATAATTTACCTGCCAACATAAAAGTAGATTTTTCAGATGACAAGAGGCACAATTCATTTTCCCGCGCAGCGTCAATAACTGATTGATCGGGTGTTCTGCCACTTGTAATTATCACAGCAGCCAAGCCGACAAGACTTGCGACAGCGACGATATTTTTATGTACTTGAACAGAGAGCAGAATATTACCTGCTGAAGTATTACCGACGACATCGCTTAACAAATCAGAAGCAAAAGCACCGGTAACTTCAACATCATCCGATTTATTCAAAGATTTAAGATTTAATTTTTCAGTAAGTTCGTAGATAGTCATTTTCACCTCATCAGGGATTATAATTTACAAAATTATACGCTATGAATTATGTTTTGTCAAGCGACAGAGAATTGATATGATTGATATGATTGAAATGATTGAAATCATTAAATCGTAAAATCATAAAAATTTAATTGCTTTACAGAAAAAGTGTATTCAAGTATAATAAGGATGGATAATGGAATGATGGAATGATGGAATGATGGAATAATGGAATGATGGCAACAAAGTAACGCGCGAAGCGTGGTCATGATGGAATGGAGGGACGCTGCCGCGACCCGCGTATGCTGGGTTCCCCAGTGTCCTAATTTGACTTATTGGATTTAAAACGAAACCTTTACCCAAATATTATTATGACAAATTGCCCTAATAAAGATCTTAATTCTCAAGACTGCAATTGCTCTTACGGCGGTTGCGACAAACATGGTATTTGCTGCGAGTGCATACGTTATCATCGCAACCGCGGAGAGTTACCTGCATGTTATTTTAGTGATGACGTTGAGAAGACATGGAATCGTTCAATATCGAATTTTATTTCTGAAAATTTATAAAAAATGTCTAACATACCATTAGAATATAAAGTATCATCAGCTTTAACGCGTACTATGCGTATTAAATTAATATTGCTATGTGCGGCAGGTTTTTTGCTGTTTTTATCAGCTTTCAAATTTTTAAGCCGGCAGTATTTGCATCATGTTAAAGAGCAAGCTAATAAAAAGTATTTTATTGCACGAGCTAATAATTACAAATTACGTATCAACAATTTTCTTGATTTTTACAATTATAATAATATTGACCAATTAAGATCATCCAGGTCCAACTACAATAAACTTTATTTACCGAGTGGCGGCAGCATTTTATACGCAGTTCTCTCTGATTTAAAAGGTTTTGTGATTCTACATTCTGATAGTTCGCAAGAAGGTTCACGTATTAATATAGCGAATAACATTTCAGAGAGCATAGCTAAAAATAAAGATTTAAAAATTAATGGAACTGTCCAGAACGTTTGTGATGTATTATTGCCTTTTGTGCATCACGGAGAAACACAGGGTGTTTTAAGAATTGGTTATATAACAAAATTTATTCATCTACCAATTAGCTACCCGGAAATTATTACCCGCAAAGGGATTAAATATGCTTATTTTACATTGTATATTTTTATTGCATTAGCGATTGTATTGATTTGGGCAGTATCACTTTTTCTTGAGAATAACGCGAATATGATCAGTCGCGAGCAACAAAAAAACAATCGTCATCAGCTTGAAATTATAGGCGCCGGAATTGTTCACGAAGTCAAAAATTCACTCAATGGAATTAGAATGAACATCCAAATGCTTCAAGATAAATTTGTGAAGCTGCCTCCGGAAGTAAAAGAATCTTTTATCAAAAAAGCCGAACGAATACAAAGAGAAGCCGGGCGGACGAGTGATATGCTTAATGAATTTTTAACTTACGCAAAGCCTGGACGTTTTGAACCTAAACCGACAAACTTATCGGCTCTTTTAAATGAAATTGCTCAATCTTTTGAACCGGAATGTAAAAAAAGAAATGTTGAACTCATTTGCAATTGTTCACGTGAAATGTCATCAGTTATAGCTGACAGCAAACGATTAAGGCACGGTATTACAAATTTGCTTTTAAACTCATTTGAAGCAATTAATAAAGATGGCAAAATATTTCTTAAAGGAGAAATTGCAAATAATAAAGCAAAAATATCCGTTGAAGATGATGGTGGCGGTATGGATGCTAAAACGGAGAAAAAATCTTTTGAGGTATTTTATTCAACAAAATCTCAAGGGTCCGGATTAGGTCTTTCGATCGTAAAAAAGGTGGCGCTTTCCCACAGCGGAAAAGTTATAATTAACAATTATCCGGGTAAAGGTTGTAAATTCACAATTACTTTCCCTGTAACCGGCCACGGATAGTAAAAACTTTAACCACGAAGACTTGAAGAAAATAACAAAACTCAAATAATAAATTACAAATAAATAACAAATTCAAAAAGAAAAAAAGAAAAAATAATTCGTGATTAATAATGAAATTTAAAATTCTTATAGCTGAAGATGATTTAACAGGACGCGAAACTTTGGCAGAAGCGTTCGCTGATCGCGGATACAAACCGGTAACCGCAGTCAATGGAAATGACGCGCTATCAATTCTAAAGTCTGAAGAAATAGACCTTGTGGTAACCGATCTTGTTATGCCAGGTGCAGACGGAATGCGTGTTTTAGAAGAAGCAGTGGCGATATGTCCGGTAATTCTAATCACAGCGCATGGAACCGTTGACAACGCAGTTGACGCAATGAAACTCGGAGCTTTTGATTTTGTCTCAAAACCGATTCATCTCCCCCATCTGTTCGCGCTTGTTGAACGCGCGCTGCAAATGGAAACTTTAACACGCGAAAATGAAAATTTAAGAAACCGCGTTGAAATAACTTACGATTTTGAAACAATGATTGGGCGCACATCTGTTATGCGTTCCATTTTCGAGCAAATAAAACTTGTAGGCCAGACTGACACAACTGTTTGTATTCTTGGTGAAAGCGGAACCGGAAAAGAGCTTGTAGCAAATGCGATACATCAACATAGCCGACGTTCCGACAAACAGTTTATTAAAGTCAACTGCGCCGCTATTTCCGAAAATTTGCTGGAAAGCGAATTATTCGGCCATGAGAAAGGTTCGTTTACCGGTGCAATGAAACAACGGCGGGGAAGATTTGAACTTGCTGATGGCGGTACGCTGCTTCTTGACGAAATTTCTGAAATGAGTCCGGCGCTGCAAAGTAAACTTTTAAGGATACTTCAGGAACAGGAATTTGAACGAGTTGGCGGAACCGAAACGTTAAAGGTTAATGTTCGAATTATTGCCGCCTCGAACGCGAATTTGCAGGAAAGAATTACCGAGGGAACATTCCGTGAAGATTTATATTATCGAATCAGCGTTTTCCCTATTCATCTTCCCCCGCTGCATGAACGCCGGGATGACATTCCGCTTCTTGTCGATCATTTTTTACGCAGTCATACTGAAAAAATGAACAAAAAAATTAACGGGATTAGTGCTGATGCGCTTGAATTAATGATAAATTATGATTGGCCTGGAAATATCCGTCAACTTCAAAACGCGGTTGAAAGGTCATGCGTTATGGTATCTGAAAATCAAAGCATTGAGCCGAGGCATCTTCCACCCGAATTGATTTCTGATAATATCTCTCAGAGTTCAGAAAGTAAAATAATTTCTGACGAAAGTTCAACTTTGCCGGAAAAGACGATGGATGAACTTGAAGAAATGGCCATCAGACAATCTCTGCAAAAGCACAATGGCAATCGTGCCCAAACAGCGAAAGCGTTGAACATTGGTCTTAAAACGCTTTACAGAAAGATAGAGAAGTATGGGATAGAATGAAGAATTGGATAATTGGATAATTGGAATAATGGAGTGATGGATTGATGGAATAAATTCATCCCGATAGAAAATACATCGGAATGAATTTCGTATTAATATGAAATTCAAATCTCTGATTTGAATTTACTCCCTTTCCTGACACCTGAACACTGACACCCCGCCTACGGCTGGGCAAGCCTGACACCTATTAACTATTAACTTTTAACTTTAAATCTATGACTGAATACTGGATCCACGATCTCAGTCCAATAATTTTTAAAATAGGCCCGCTGCCGATTCGGTGGTATGGTCTAATGTATATTCTTGGATTTATCGCGGCATACTTTGTTTTAAGATGGCGATTTCAAAGAGGATTTCTTAAACTAAAATCAAAAGAAGCAATTCAGGATGCCATTTTCTACGCTTTCCTCGGCGGACTTATCGGCGGCAGATTAGGCGCGTGCTTTTTTTATGAACCTCTGTATTATTTAACGCACATCTGGGAAGTCATTGCCGTTTGGCAAGGCGGAATGAGCAGTCATGGCGGTTTCGCCGGTGCTGTAACCGGTATTTATCTTTATTCAAGAAAAAACAATCTTTCTTCAATTTATCTTCTTGACAGTTTTGCTATTGCAGTCGCACCCGGTTTGTGTTTTGGAAGAATCGGGAATTTTATTAACGGAGAATTATGGGGTAAGGTAACCGATATTCCCTGGGCAGTAATTTTTCCCGCGGTAGATATGCAGCCGCGTCACCCTGTACAAATTTACCAGGCTATTGCTGAAGGCGTGATTCCATTTCTGGTTCTTATTTGGGTCGGTAGAAAAAAACGTTCTGTTGGATTGCTCTCCGGATTATTTATAATAATTTATTCTGTTTTAAGGATTACAACGGAATATTTCAGAGAAAGAGCAGATGTTCTTGAAAGTCTCGGTTTATTCAACATGACAAACGGTCAATTATACAGTATACTTTTTCTGATATTTGGTATTTGGTTTATAATTTACTCACAACGCAAGAATGTGATTTTATGATTTATTTATACATAAACGCGATAATTTCAGGTTTTTTGCTCACTTCATTATTTCCTAAATATGATTTCTGGTTTTTGTCTGTTATCGCGTTAGTGCCCTATTTTGCCACATTAATTTACAAAAATAATAAGCTGAAATTATACCACGTTTTTCTATCAGCTCTTTTGCTTGGACTTACGTGGAATTTATCGTCAATATGGTGGATGAATTATGTGTCACCATTAGCAACGCTCGCCCTTTCTCTTTTCGTCACGATTTTGTTAGCGATTTCAATAACAATTGGTTGTCGACTAACAATTAAAGGAGTACCTTACTGGCTTTCTTTTACAGCTGCGTGGATGGTATATGAAACTTTATCAACGTATTTTTTAACCGGATTCCCATGGCTTTTACTTGGTTATTCGTGGAGAAAACTGGTTGTAATGATACAGATATCGGATTTAGCCGGACCTTACGCGGTAAGTTTTTTAATTATTTTTTTCAATACAGCGGTAGCGCAAATAATGTCAGCGAAATTGAAAAGAGAGAAAGTAAATTTTTCGCCGTTAGCCGCCGCATTTTTTCTTGCAGTTCTTTATTGCATTTACGGCACTATAGCAATCAGAAAACTAAAAAACGAAACTTATGTTGAGAAAATAAACATCGCTTGCATTCAGGCATATATTCCTTCGCTTGTAAAACACGATCCTAATCGAAATGTTGATATTTTAAAAACATATTCAGAATTAACAATTAAAGCATCGAAAAAGAAACCTGACTTGATTATCTGGCCTGAAACCGCTTTGCCAGGTTACTACTTTGATAAAAGAATAACATACAAAGTCGTAACAAATCTTGTGAAATACGTTGACATTCCCTTGATGACGGGTTTATGCCGCCGGGATATTTCCGCCGATTATTACTTGAATTATTATAATAGCGTGGGACTAATCGAGCCGGCCGGAAACGTCATTGGTTTATATGACAAAATGCATTTAGTTATGTTCGGTGAATATGTTCCTTATGGAGAATATTTGCCGTTTTTAAAACTCTTAACGCCAATTGACGGAAGCTTCTCATGCGGCAGCGGCGCTCGCACATTAGCATTAACAATAAAAACAAACACATTTGAATTTGGTCCTCTGATTTGTTTTGAAGATGTTTTTGGTTATCTTGCACGTGAAATGGCACGCGCGGGTGCGGATATTCTTGTTAATTTGACAAATGACGGCTGGTTTCGCGATAGTCCGCAGCCATATCAACATGCCTATATTTCAGCGTTCAGAGCGATAGAAACGCGGCGTCCATTAATTAGAAGCACAAACTCCGGAATTACAACTTACATTAACAGATATGGAAAAACGGTAGCATTACTAAAAAAGAATGGAAAAAGTGTTGATGTCAGCGGCATAATGTACATAGAAATTCCTGTCTATAATCGAAAAAACACTTTATATACAAAATTTGGCGATTGGTTTTTAACAGGCTGGTGTATAATCGCCGGCATACTTGTGATAGGAACGATTCGTAAGCAATGAGCAGTGGTCCGTGGTCCGTGGCCTATGGCCCGTGGTCCGTGGCCCGTAATCCGTGATCCGTAATCCGTAATCCGTAATCCGTAATCCGTGGTCCGTGGCCTGTGGTCCGTGGTCCGTGATCCGTGGTCCGTGATCCGTGGTCCGTGGTCCCAGACTTTTAACTTTTAACTTTTAACTAATAACTGATAACTAATAACTATTAACTGATAACTGAAATTTAAGTACAATGACCCCTGAATCTACTCTCAAAAAGCATTTTGGATACGATGGATTTCGTCCTGTTCAGAAAGAAGTTATCGATAAAATTTTAGATAAAAATGACGCGCTTGTTGTTATGCCGACAGGCGGCGGGAAATCTATTATTTATCAGCTTCCAGCGTTAATACTTCCTGGAATTACTGTTGTTGTATCGCCACTTATTGCTCTTATGAAAGACCAGGTAGGCGCATTAAAAGCGAACGGAATTCCTGCAGAATTTATAAACAGTTCACTGAGCGATCCGGAAAAAAGAGAAGTATTCAGCAGAATCAGAAGCAAACATTTAAAATTGATTTATGTTTCGCCGGAACGGCTTGTACTTGATTCTTTCATTTCTTTTTTAAAGCAGTTGGAAATAAGTTTGTTCGCAATTGACGAAGCTCACTGTATTTCTGTCTGGGGACATGATTTCCGCCCTGAATATTCTCAACTTTCTCTCCTGAAAGAAAATTTTCCTGATACACCAATTGTCGCTCTGACTGCCACCGCCGACAAGATTACTCAATCAGATATTTGCAAACAAATTGGAATTGACGAATCAAATAAATTTATCGCTTCGTTCGACAGGCCGAATTTAAGTCTCAACGTTTTACCAGCGAAAAAGAGGTATGAATTTATCAGGGATCATATTAAGGCATCGCGGAATAATTCCGGTATTATTTACTGTCTCAGCAGAAAAAGCACTGAATCTATCTCGCGTAAATTACAGGCAGACGGTATCAACGCGGATTTTTATCACGCCGGATTGAGCGCAGCGCAAAGGAACAAAGTTCAGGACGATTTCATTAATGATAACACTCTCGTAATTTGCGCGACGATTGCCTTTGGAATGGGAATTGACAAGTCAAACGTGCGCTGGGTTTTTCATTATAATTTACCGAAAAATATTGAAAGTTATTATCAGGAAATAGGTCGCGCCGGTCGCGATGGACTTCCAAGCGAGACATTTTTGTTTTATAATTTTGGTGATTTAATCATGCTGCGCAAATTTGCT
>JAUVKG010000136.1 GCA_030596365.1 Chlamydiota bacterium
ATAGTGAAAAAACTTATTAAAAACTTATCACTTTATCGCTGTCGATTACCCATTCCGATAATGCAGGCATTGTGGATTTCTCGGCCCCATCAAAATACGGATGATTTTTGTGAATTCCACAACGCGCCATACACGTACCACAAACTTTTACGGCTACACCTTTGGCAATGAGTTCTTTTAGAATTTGCGATAAATCCTGATCATAATTCGCCGGTGGCTTACATACATCGCGTGCCATATCAACGGAATCATTCATCAAAAAAATTCTCACTTCCTGTTTCGCATCTGATAATTTATCCGCCAGACGCAATCCATTCCAAGTTACATCAGTATTATCGTAAGGTTGTCTGTTAAAGATAATTAATATTTTCATTTTTTAAAAATAATTGTAAAGGTGACATTTAATATTTAATAATTTAGCTATATCGTTATACGTCAAAAAATATGCACTAAGAATCAGCAAGGAACAAACATAGAAATCAAATTTGCTGCTTAGAAGCAAATTTTTTCAATCGTTAAATAAATTGGTACGGCCAATCGCTTGTTTAAACGCTTTAGCTGTTTGTGTTTCGCTAAAATGTTTTATATACGGTTTTCCAGAATCACATGCTTCAACTATTTGCGGATCAATAGGGATTTTCCCCAGAAAAGGTACATTCATTTCTTTCGCCATTTTCTCTCCTCCACCTGACTTGAAAATATCCGTAACTTCTCCGCATTTCGGACAGATAAAACCACTCATATTTTCAAGCACACCGATAATCGGTAACTCTAACTTATGACAAAAATTTATACCTTTTCTTACATCTGAAAGAGCAACTCGCTGCGGAGTAGTTACTATTACCGCTCCATCAGCATCTTGAAGCATCTGAATTATTGAAAGAGGTTCATCACCGGTTCCGGGAGGTGAATCAATTATCAGGAAGTCTAATTCGCCCCAATCGACATCTTTAAGAAATTGTTTTATGACCTGGTTTTTCATTGGACCCCGCCATATTAACGCGTCATCTTCATTGTTAAGCATAAATCCAATAGACATAACTTTAAAATTTTCGCTCATCTTAACGGGAATAATTGTCTCCCCTACTGCCTCTAATTTCTGCCCGGCAAGATTTAAGATACCGGGAATACTGGGACCATGAATATCAATATCAAGCAACCCTACTTTTTTCCCTTCAAGTGCCAGCGATACAGCCATATTAGCCGCAACGGTACTTTTACCAACACCTCCTTTACCGCTGAGAACGAGTATTTTATGTTTTATCCGCTTCATTTTGTCGCGAATTATTTTTTGTTCCTCTTCATGTTTCTTTTTTAAATATTCTTGCATTGTCGCTTTCTTATTTTTTGGTTGAGACGCAATATCTTGCGTCTTTACGTCGCTCGGAGGAAATTGTTCCCAACTTATCGGGAACAATTTATTTTCCGTGTTTATGCCTCATTCGCTTTGCTGTTTTTTTACTTGATTATTGAGAATTTCTTGTTGAATATTGGTTATTTACATCTTCTCTCCTCTAATTACTACAAAAGATCCTTTACCAAATCCATCTTCAATTATCTGCTTTTCCTGATTTTGGAAAACAGTTTGTTTAATTTTAAAATCTTTGAAACCTGTATTCCCAAAATAATCTAAAACTTCTTCTGTCGAATAAAAAGTGGCAATATTATAAAATTTACTTATATTTTTTTTCGCAAGATATTTTTTGCCCATTTCACTTTCTTTATCAACAAAACCAACAATTATTGATCCGCCATTTTTCAATACGCGGTAAGCTTCCAAAAACGACTTTTCAATATCATCCACAAAACAAATTGTAGTTACAAAAAGAACAAAGTCAAATATATTATCTTCAAATGGTAAATCTTCCGCAACACCATTATGTACTTTTATCCCAAGCTCGCTCGCTTTTTTTGCCATCGCTTTTGAAGGTTCAACACCTGTTTTAATGCCTAGCGGCACGGCAAATTTACCCGAACCAATACCTACCTCCAATCCATAAGCATCGGTAGGCATAAGTTGCTTTACAGCTTCGATTTCAAGTTCATAAATATTTTTATTTTTTATGAACCAGTCGTCATAAGCATCGGCAAACAGTTCAAAAGGTTCAATTTTAGCCATAATGCCGTACCGGGTTTGTATAAATTACTGGCGCGGCTTAGTAAATTTGCTTTGCCAATCAAATTTATGGGTATAAGAATTCTCTTTGTCATTTATAAATTTTAAAAACTTATGTTCCCTTATGTTCCTTATGTGGTTAAAAAAATTAATGTATTTATTCGTGGTTGTTTTTAAGCACAACAAAATCGCCAACATTCCCGTTTAAGTCTCTTGCCACTATATCACATTTGATTTTCAGGAGAAAGAAAATATTTTGTCTGTTTTCGCTAAGAGTTTCATAATTCCCCTGCCCCTTGGAAATTATTAAATCGGCTCCATTGAAAACTTCTTGAAATTCTTCTGAACAGCTCTGCAGCACAGTCCCGGGATAACCTGAGCCATTATCAATAACTTTTACAACATCTGTCAAACCAATATCTTCGGCATCTTTCATTGTAGCATCATTAATTACCGGTTTACCCCGCACAGCGAAAATTATTTTTTCTTTTGGCAAATGCTCAATAAATAATTTGTCGAATACAATTTCACCGGCATTATCTCCAAGATACAAAATTTGTTTCGCGTTATTAATTGCCGTTCTTAGTTCTTCAGTGTGCGAAGAACTTAAATCAGCAGATAGCATTTTCTCGATTTCTTCGTGAATATGTTTATCACTGTAATTATGTTTGGCTCCAAAGTCAATGATGTTCCCGGCTACAGCGAGATGGAGTGCAGTTTCAAACGGGTCATTAGATTTATCAATTAAAGATTTTAATTCATCATACAAATCAAGAATATATTGATTTGACATTTTTTTGATTTCAGCGTAAGCGTCTTTTCCACCGGTATATTTTGATATAACATCATAAGTATTTTTAGCAAGTTGAGGTGGAGACAACGAATAATCCGCTTTACTTAGTCCTGCAATCACCTCTCTCAATATTTTATCGTGATATTTTTTATCAACAGCTGTGAAATTTTTTATAGTCTGATTAATAATGCACGACAGGCATTCGTAATAAGTTTTCATAATTATTTTTTGTATCCGGTGCCTACGTTAGGATTATTTTCGCCGAAATTATTCATAATATTTTCTACGATTTCTTTTCTTTCGATTTTTTTATCTTCCATCTCTTTAATTGTTTTATAAATCTTAAAAAGTTGAGATGGTCCTATCACTGATGCAAAATGTCCTATCCCCTGATTCCAAATGAAAAGCGCAAATAATTCGTCAAGTTCATCTATTGTTACACCGAGAGAATAAGCTTTTATAAGTTCACGTGAGGCTTGTCGAAAACGTCCTCCACCCACCGCATTAGCGAGAGAGAGTAAGAGTTTAGTTTTCAAATCAATGGCAGGATTATCATTATTCCAGATATTTTTCCAGAACTGTCCTGCAATTTCACAAACTTGACTATCAATTTTTTTGATATTAATAAGAGCAGTTGGTTTAAGTGGAATGTTTTGTTTCATATTTTTCCTTGATTTTATTTTTACTTTTTAGGAAAGTAACCTTTCTAATCCGTTAATTATAAAAGTTTTTCCGGTATAACATTCATCAAAAATATCCGGATTCTTAGCATAAAGATACGCCGCGGATTTTTGTCCCGTACAATGACATGGCGCAAAAAGTTTAAGTTTATATTTTTTAAGGATCTTCGCGGTAAAATCCAATCTTTCCTTAGAAACATCTTTTAAATGCATCCCTCCAATAACAGCATAAATTTCTTTCTCACCGGTTAATTTAGAAATATAATCCAATGTGTTGCCTATTCCGGAATGGCAACATCCGAGCAAAACTACAATACCTTTAGCTGAATAAAAAAACATTGACTGGTCATCAACTAAATAATCCGGATAATTTATATCTTTCCGCAAAAAACATTTTTTCTTAATTTTCTCTATTTTATGAATTCTCGGAATTTCTCCTGTAACCCACACATCTTTAAAAACATTTGTTGGCTTTTCAGTAAAAACAAGTCTCTTACCAATGCTTTTCAGCCACTCTTTATTTTTTTTAGCGGTACCATTGTACCGGAATTTATCATTATCCTTTGCGTATTTTTTTTCTAATACGCCGGGATGAAGATAAACTTTAACATTATCAGAAAAATGTTCCGATAGATATTTCATTCCGCCTGTATGGTCATAATGACCGTGACTCAGAACAAAAGCATTTGCACGCAATGGATCAATGTCAAGTTTATCGCAGTTATGTCTAATAACTTTCCCCTGCCCTGAATCGAAAAAAATTCTTTTGCTGTCACATTCAATATAATAAGCCAAACCGTGTTCGGCATATAATTTCCCTGCAGCAGTATTATCAACTACAACAGTTATTTTTAAGTTTTTAATCATTTAGTATCCTGTATCATATTTTTAAAACGGCCAAAATATTGGAATTAATATAATTGCTAAAATGAAAAACGAAATGTTTAAAGGCAGTCCTACCTTTAAATAATCCCGGAACTTGTATCCTCCGGCTCCTTGTACAATAAGATTCGTTTGATATCCTATCGGCGTTGCAAAACTTGCCGATGCGGCAATTGCTATGGCTATAAAAAACGGCTTAGGATTTACACTCATCTGCGAACTTGCTGAAAACGCAATTGGAAACATCATCGCTGCAGCGGCGTTATTAGTTATCACTTCAGTAAAAATTGTGGTCAATAAATATACAGCAGCTAAAATTCCAATCGGACCGGCGAACTTAACCATATTTATCATAGAACCAGCTATAGCATCTGCCGCACCGCTATTTTGAAGAGCTTTGCTTATGCCCAAAGCGCAGGCTATAATAATAAGGATATCCCATCTGATAGAATTGCGTGCTTTAGAATAATTAGTGCATTTTGTTAAGACCATTAAAATAGCCGCCGCAAAAGAAGCTTGCAGCATTCCGATATTAGCACCGCCAATTTTCGGCAAATATTTACCAAAAGTAGCTGTTAAAATCATAAGTAATAATATTGCAGCAGCGATATAAGCTTTGTGATAAGCTTTATGTTCAACGATTTTAACATTTGAAATCAGGAAAAAATCCTGGGAATTTCTCCATCTTTTTTCAAAAACAGGTTTAGTGAGCAAAAGTAAAACATCACCCGCTTTTACTTTAATACTTCCTACTTTTGATTTAATCCTTTCACCATTCCTATGTACTGCAATCACTCCGGCATCATATTTTTCCCTGAAACGGCATTCTTTTACGGTTTGGTTTAAAATTGGAGAGTTTGAAGATATAACCACTTCTATAAGATGTTTTCGCATAGAACGAAAATCATTATAAACTTTTTCTTCTTCAACTGAAATAAGACCTTTAATATGATATAAATCTACTACCGCGGACGTTACTCCTGCAAACATTAGTGTGTCATTCTCACATATTTTCTCATCGCCGGAAACAGGCCCAAGCGTAATCTCATTTCTTTCAATTTGGAGAAGAAAGACATTTTTCATATTACGCAGCCCTGAATCCTGAATAGTTTTACCAATAAACTCGCATTCTTTTTTGACTTTCATTTCAATCATATACTCTTTGCTCTTTTCACCAACCACTTCTGCCATATTTCTATTATCAGGCAAAATTCTTTTACCTATAAAAGCCATATAAAACCAGCCAATCAAAGCACATGGAATCCCTACTTTAGCAAGCTCAAACATCGAAAATCCGGCCATGTTATTATCAATCATCAATCCGTGAACAACAAGATTCGTGGATGTTCCGATAAGCGTACAAACACCTCCAAAAATAGCCGCGTAAGAAAGAGGAATAAGAAACTTTGACGCCGAAAAATTAAACCGTTCAGCCCAGCTTTTTATCATAGGAACAAACATAACCACAATCGGAGTGTTGTTCAAAAATGCTGAAGCAAAACTGATCGGAATCATCATTCTTAACATCATTGAAGATATCCCGCCCTTAGGTTTACGAGAAAGAAAAATACGCGATAATCCGTCAAGCGCGCCTGTATTGCTTATAGCGCTGCTGACTATAAAGAGAACAGCCACCGTAAGCATTCCCCTGTTTGAAAAACCCGCAAAAGTCTCTACCGGCGTGATAATGCCGGTAAGCATAAATAAAATCAGTCCGGCAAGCAAAATAAAATCAGCACTTGCCAGTTCCAATGCCAGAGCGGCGATCATGCCTACAACAACAGTAATAGCGAAATAACCTGATATATCCATAAAACCTATTCCCTAATCATTTTTGCACCGCATTTTGGGCAATCTAACGATAAACACGGCACACCGATTTGATGAGGTAGTTTTGCTCCGCATTTTGGGCAAACACAATTTCCGCCTGCACCTGCGCCGCTGCGTCCCGGTCCCAATCCGCGACCGCCGCTACCAGTTCCTGCGCCTTGACCTAAAGGTCCTGTACCGTTTCCACGTGGCATAATAGCCTCCTTTTGTTGTGGGTTGATATTTAACAGGTTTTCTATCTGCACTATTTATTGAAAATCCTGTTTTTAAATTTTTTACATTATTTCATTATTTTATCATAAGGCCACATAAGCAACCCACCATCCATAACTTTAACATTTATAAATCCTGCATTTTTAAGTATTAGAGCAGCTTCATATCCTCTTAAAGATATTTTACAGAAAGCGATTATTTCTTTATCTTTCGGTAATAAATCTAAACTGTTTCTTAATTTGCCAAGCGGGATGTGAACACAAGGCTCTATTCTCATCTGCTCAACTTCTCCCGGACTTCTAACGTCAAGCAAAACACAATCTTCATTACTATCGATTTTAGCTTTTACATCTTTACTGCTAATCCCCACCATTAAACCGTTGATTTTATTTCTTATAACATTTGCCGCAGTAATAATATTATCCATTGCAGGAGCAAAAGGCGGTGCGTAAGACAAATCTAAATTCGCAACATCGTCAACTGTCATTCCGGCACTAATAGCTGTTGCAGCAACATCAATTCTTTTATCAGCAGTTCCCATTCCGGTTGCTTGATCTCCGAGTAGTTTACCTGTTTTTCTATCAGCAATTAATTTCAATAATAATGGTTTCATTGTAGACATAAAATGTGCTTTGTCAGGTGCCGGAGCAAGACAAGTTACAACATCATAACCGGCTTCTTTTGCTTCTTTTTCCCCAAGACCTGTTCTTGCAGCAGCAAAATCAAATATTTTACATACACTTGAACCAATTACGCCCGGGAAAGAATCATCAGTTCCACAGATAT
>JAUVKG010000119.1 GCA_030596365.1 Chlamydiota bacterium
AAAGATGATCCGCAACATGAAACCAATGTTGTAGATTTTTTTAGGTTTATTACTACTCCGGAAGCAGGGCGCATTATGGTTAAAAGCACTATTGAAGATAAACAGCCGCTTGTTGGTCCGTTATTAATTAAAGATGTTAAACTGCCTAAAAATCTTGCCGATAAATACAGCGTGTTTATGAACAGAGGATTTGAAAAATATAATTTCAGAGGGCTGCTCGATGAACAGGAAAGCGTGAATGAATGGGTCATTATCGCTCAGGAATTTATGGGCGGAAGAATGAACTCCAAAGATTTCGGAAATGAATTTAATATGCTTATGAAAAAAGCTGCAATAAGAATTGCTAAAGCCGATGGAAATGATCTTGACCCGGCAACCAAAGATGCAATACCAACAGTTGCAAAAGTAAAGAATCACTGGAATCCTTTTGAAAACGGTTCCCTTATGCTTGTTATTATTATAATTATTTTTATTTCTTACGCGATTTTTAATATTATAAAAGCAAAAGGTCCAAAAAAGAATATTACTAAAATCGCTTTCATTCTCCTTTTTCCTTCTGTCTTTATCCTCGCAACTTTTAATTATTTCCCGGCTCTGTCAGGCTTATATCATGCTTTTACTAAATGGGAAGCAGGGCAGGCTGCCAGCTTTAATGGACTCGATAACTTTCGACAACTTCTACACGACAGAGCCTTTTTTATCGGAATATGGAATATGATGATCCTTTTGTGCGCCGGATTGTTCAAGGCAATTGTCATTCCTTTTGTTGCCGCGGAACTTATTCTCGCACTCGCAAGTAACAAATTACAAAGATTTTTCAGAACTGCTTTTCTGCTCCCTATGGTTGTTCCGGGACTTGTCGGCATCCTGATCTGGAGATTTATTTATGACCCGAATGTCGGGATGCTTAATCAGGCTCTTCAGTCAATTGGTATGGATAATCTTGCATCCAACTGGCTTGGTGATCCGAGTTTGGCTCTTGGATCAATTATCTTTATGGGTTTTCCCTGGATAGGAGCATTCGGTTTATTGATTTATATGGCTGGACTAATGAACATTCCGAGAGATATTAATGAGTCGTTCAGTATGGAATCCACAAACGTTCTTAAAAGAATCTGGCACATCGATATTCCATTGGTCAGAGGACAAATCCGCATGCTTACAATCCTGACTTTTATCGGCAGTGTACAGGATTTTCAAACCGTTTTGCTAATGACTCGCGGCGGCCCGGGAACGGCAACTTATTTGCCTGCCCTTAGAATGTATTATGTAGCGTTTACTTATTCACATTTCGGTTATGGTGCTGCGATAGGGCTTGTTCTTTTTCTCGTAATTTTGCTTATAACAATAATTAATTTGAAAGTTATCAAACCCACGGAAGAGATGTGATTGTAGGAGTCCACGCTTTAGCGTGTCTTTATCTTCAATCAACAAAAAAAGCTGAATGAAACTGACAAAGAATATCGAAACAACCTATATTTTACAACATAAAACAACGTAAACAACCTATATTTTACAACATAAATAGTTGTAAACAACCTATAAAATACAACATTCACTTGCTTTTTAACTCGAATTATTAATAAATTTTAACCGGATAGTAGGAATAATAATATGGAAATTACATACAAAAACAGAAAAGGGGATAGATACTATCTCCATGAAGGAAAAACAAAAATCGGGAACCCAAAATACTTTTTTTCTAAAAAAATCAAAGGGATACTACCTGAAAGAATACCTGATGGTTATGAAATCTATGAAAATATTGACGCTCTGGTCTTTCTCAGAAAAATTCAACCGAAAATTATTACTGATGAAGAAGTTAATACAGTAAAATCATACTTGGAAAAATGTACACATATTCCGCATTGGCAAGTGGAAGTTAAGAAAAATACTATAATAGTTTATACTTCCGATGATAATGAAAAAGATATGATAAATGAATGTAGTAATGTTTTTGGCGGATTATTTTCCCCTATTAAAAAAGATCTTTTGGAAAGAGCTCTTAAAAGGAATATTCGTTATATGCCAATGTATAAATTCACTCTTAAGGATTCTGTCAGCCGTAATTTTAATTTAGAACGTCAATATTTCAGAGGTGAATGCGGATGGATGAAGATAGATTACGAGAAAAGTTTGGATGAACTCGCAAAAAAATATTGCAAGTATTTAAACACAGAAGGATTTTTTGAGTTATGCTGAAGTAAGCCGCATTTCCAAATGCGAGCAATTTTCAATCGACATAAAACGTCGATTAAAAACGACATTTTTGGTCGGGCATTAATTATACATATTTGCAATGTCATAGCAAATATGTATTGACAATAAAATTCTGATTTGGTAATATAGCTCTATGAAAAATAATAAGTATATAAATAGAAAAATAGAAACCATAATTAAAAAATCCGCTAAATCTTTTTCGGCTATTGCTGTTACGGGTCCCAGACAATCAGGAAAAACAACCTTGCTGAAAAATTTGTTTCCTAAATATTCTTATTTTTCTTTTGATGACCCGATAATTCGCGAACAGGCTGTTGCAGACCCGAACCTTTTTCTTGAAAACTGTGGTAAAAAAGTTATAATCGATGAAATCCAGTATGTCCCTCAATTACTTTCTTACATTAAACAAATAATTGACGATAACCGGCAGGTTAAAGGTAAATTTATTTTAACCGGTTCGCAACGATTTAATCTTATAAAAAGTCTTGGCGATTCTCTTGCCGGCAGAATTGCTTTATTTGAACTTCTCTCTTTTAGTCACACGGAAAAAAAAGAAAAAAAAGGAATAACAACTTTCATAAATTCTTGTATTCGTGGATCTTATCCTGAACCTTATCTTTACAAAAATATCAATCCTGAAATTTGGTACGCTTCTTATTTGCAAACATACATAGAACGTGATATCAGAACTATCTACGATATAGGAAATTTGAGAGAATTTCAAAATTTTATGAAGCTGCTTGCCGCGCGTTGCTCGCAATTATTGAATCTTTCTTCACTTGCTGTTGATATAGGTGTTTCTGTAAATACAATTAAACGTTGGATCTCAATTCTTGAAGCAAGTGGAATAATTTTTTTACTGCCGCCTTTTTATAACAATTTCGGAAAAAGAATTGTTAAATCACCAAAAGTTTATTTTCTTGATTGTGGATTAGTTTGTTATTTAATGGGAATAAAAGATAAGGACTTTTTGCTTAACGGACCTTTTGCAGGCGCGCTATTTGAAAATTATTGCATTCAGGAAGTGGTTAAATATTTTTATAATTCAGGAAAAATTCCTAATATCTTTTTTTCCAGAACTAATAATGGTGTTGAAGTGGATTTAATTATTGAATCTTCTTTTATGAATGTTTCTCTTATTGAAATTAAAAGTTCTAAAACTTTAAAACTTTCTATGGCTGATAATATAAAAAAGTTCAGCTCTATTTTTAATAAATTAAATATAAAAAATAGTTTTATTTTATCTTTATCTGAAAAAAATATGAACCTGACTGAAAAAGTTAAAGCGGTAGGCTTAAACGATTTCTTTAATAAAGTGTTGACAAATATTTATTGAAATGGAATAATAAGGGTTGAGAAATAAATGAATTGGAGATTTATGTGTAGGAATATTGCAAATAATCAAGGCACTTAAACGGTGCATATTCGATATATGCTACGTTTTAGTAACGCTGAGTATTTGTGATATAACAAGCATAAAATCCAAGTCATTTATTTCTCAACCCTAAGTTACCATACAAAATGAAACACAACTCTTGAAAGTGTATTGTTTTTTGCATTATTTTCGAGAAAATGCTATAACATTTCCATAAATTGTTAAAAATAACAATAAACTTCTTAACCTTACCAAAAAACTAGACTTTTATAAAATGATGACAGATATTAAACCCTTATAAAACTTTAAATCCATTGACAAAGAATATTAATATTTTGACAGGATTTACATGATTAACAGGAGAAATAATGTGACCAAAATCTATGATTTTGAAACTCCTGGAAAAAACAAATAACCAAAAATGCGTGCCCTGCGCGAACGAAGTAACACGCCTAACGAAGTAACGTGTTACCACACGATCAAGCGTGGTCATGCCTGGGCCGAATGCAATTGACAAAATTTGTTGATTGAAAAAAATATCAGCCCATGATTTCGATCGTGGGGGAAAAATAAGAAACGCAAATTCAACCGTTTTAACGGTTTACTTAAAATGACTAAAACTTAAAATTATGAATTTAGAAAGAATAGATAAATAAAAAAAAGAAATCGAAGATAACGGTAATCTTAAAAAGCAATGATGATAAATATTTTGAGACTTTGAATATTCTTTTGACAAGACCACGATTTTTTTGTATAATACAATTGTTGTATTGAGGTACAATGAAGAATCTTTTTTTATAACCTTACAAGGAGCCAACCATGAAACGTATTTTTCTTATCACTGCGGCAGTAATACTTTGCTGCATAACTAACGCCGGTTTAATTTCGCTAACTAACTATCATAGCGGGACTGAATACCATTACACATTCTCCTCCGGTGATGAACTATATTATTTCGGTGGCGATACAAACGTGTTCGCTATTCACATCCCATCGAAAGCTGTTACGAATGTCGAATGCCCTGACGGTTGGTTTTGGTATGAGGAATCTGATATAGTCAGCTTGTTTTCCACGAATAGTTCGCGGTTTATTCTGAATACCGGTACATGGAGCTTTGTTATTCATAGCGATGATGATCAAGCAACTTTGTACGGCATTGGCTCTCCCGATTTCCCGCCCGGCATTGTGCAGGGAGAAGTTTATAATACTAACGGCACCATTTTCACACCAGAAGTAACAGTAGGTGATATTGGCTCAACCAATGTTGTTGGTTATGAACTGTTTTCTTTTATTGGTCCCGTGCCGGAGCCTATTTGTTTGTGGATGCTTATCGCCGGCGGCCTGGCATTTTTCCACCGAATAAGAAAACGTTTTTTGATAATCGTTATGCTACTCATTGTGCTGATTAATCATGCAACAGATGTGCATGCGCTCCGTCTTGACGCAAGAACAATTATTATGCAGCCAACAAATCAGTTTTGCGTTATATGGGATAGTCAACCCGGAACGCAATATACATTTAAAGCAACTTCAAATATATCATCGAACGAGTGGGAAGATATTCCTGCCGGTATTATAATTGCCACAAATGTTATTTCTACACACGATATCCCCATTACCGGTAAAACACGATTCTTTATGTTGCTGGAATCAGGAAGTGGGCATTCCGGTATGGCTTATATCCCCGCAGGAACATTCCAAATGGGCGACACTTTTGGCGAAGGATGGTCTGACGAACTTCCGCTGCACGATGTCTATATTGATAGTTTTTATATGGATAAGTACGAAGTTTCAAACGAGAAAATGCGGGAAGTTATGCAATGGGCGTTCGACAACGGAAAAATCACCGCGACAGTTGCAACAGCGATAAATCTTGAAGGGAATCAGCAGGAACTCCTTGATTTGGATGATTCGGATTGCCAGATAAGTTTTTTAACAAATAATAATACATTTATTGTTGACACAGGGAAAACTAATTATCCCTGCATAGAAGTTACCTGGTATGGTTCGCAGGCTTATTGCAATTATAAAAGCGACATGGAAGGATTAGAAAGGTGCATTGCGTTTACAAACTGGAGCTGTAATTGGAGCGCGAATGGTTATCGCTTGCCTACGGAAGCGGAATGGGAAAAAGCTGCCCGCGGTGGCGTGCCGGGCACGCGGTTTCCATGGTCGGATACAAATATCATCACGCACGCCAGGGCGAATTATTATAGTAGTTCATCATATGCTTACGATGTTAGTTCGACACGAGGTTATAATCCGGCATTTACTAATGGTGTTATGCCATACACAAGTCCGGAAGGATATTTTGCCGCGAACGATTACGGGCTTTACGACATGGCGGGGAATGTATGGGAATGGAATAATGATTGGTGGGGAGACAATTGGTATTCGCAGGCCGGGGCGACAAATGCGAACACTCGTGGACCTTCACCTGGCTCCGTCCGCGTGCTCCGCGGCGGCGGTTGGTACTACATCGCCCTCGGCACGCGTTGCGCCTTTCGCTACAGCAACTACCCATCGGGCAGCGGCAGCGGCATAGGCTTCCGGTGCGTGTGTCCTTGAGTTCAACGGGAAGCGGAGACTCCCGATGCCCCGGGCAAATTCCTGTCCTTATTGTTTATTCAATATGGCAAAAGAAGAAAAGGCGGAAGGTGTTAGTAGTCGTAACCGGATGGTGTGGCGAAAGCTCTTTCCGCCCTGCCATGAGGTACCACGCACACTTTTTACAGTTAGCTTTTGGAGTGCAGTAATAAAGACTCGCTCAAAAACATAACAAAATTGGCGAGTCATTTACTGCGCTTCCCGATTGCGCATAATCGGGAAGAATTATCCGCATAACGCCGAAAATGAAGACAATTAAATGAGAGGATTTAAATTTTAAAGAATGAAATACAGTTTTTTTACAATACCGATAAAAAACACGCAAGAAGCTGAACAAGAACTTAACAGTTTTGATATTTGTTATTTTCTTAAAAGGGGGTTGTGGAATCGTTGGTTATGTGATATAATACCCTGAACGGTATAATATTTGCGATTAATGATACTTTTCAGGGGATTATATGGACAATATCAAAAGACTAATTCTTGAGTGGCAAGGTGAAATCCTAAAAACAAAAGGAATAAAACGAAATCAGGAAAACTTGATCTTCAATAGCCTGGGGGCAAAACCAATCAAGGTAATAACCGGTTTCCGAAGAAGCGGGAAATCATTTCTCGTTCGTCAGATTGCCAGGCGAGCAGTTGAAGCCGGGAAATACAAACTAACCAACATATTATTTTTAAATTTTGAAGATTATGAATTAGATGTTCATGAAGCTAAAGAATTATCGCGGGTATATAATATATTTAAAAGTAGTATTTCGGAGATCAAAGAGAAAAAATTATTGATTTTTGATGAGATACAATTAGTAAAAAACTGGGATAAGTTTTTGAGAACAATTTATGAAAAGGAAAGCGATATAGAAATTATAATAACGGGTTCCAATTCACAACTTTTATCTTCTGAAATAGGAAGCAATCTGGCGGGGAGATTTATAAATTTTTTTATTTTACCATTTGGTTTTGTGGAATTCTTAAAATATAAACATTCAATGCCGGAATCTATATCTGCTTATTATCAAAATAAAGCTGAAATAGACTATCTTTTTAATGAGTTCGTATCATTTGGAGGTTTGCCGGAAGTGTTTTCAATTAATATAAAAGAAACAAAATTATCTTATATTGATGGCATATTAAACAAAGTTATTTTAGATGATGTTATTAAACGTTTTGCTTTAGAAAATGTAGAAGCTTTTGAACTACTAACAAAATATATTTTAGCCACTGCGGCTAATCAAATTTCTTTCGCTAAAGTTGCAAATCATTTTAATTCGTCAGGAAGAAAAATTAAAGCGTCAACTTTAATAAAATACAGTCAGTATTTGGTTAAAGCATTTGCGATATTTGAGGTTAATAAATTTGATTGGAAACAGAGCAAATATTTTTCCCAATCGCGAAAGTTTTTTGCTGTGGATACAGGTTTATTAACTTTATTTCGTGCAGAACGAGAGAATTACTCATTTAGAATAGAAAATTTGGTTTATTTAGAATTACTGCGGCGAAACAAAGACATAGCTTATGGAATGAATCAGCAAGGCAAGGAAATTGATTTTATCGTAAAAGATAAATTTAATGATAAAATATCAGAAAAAATCCAGGTGTGTTTAGAGTTGAATAATAATAATTTTAACAGGGAGATAT
>JAUVKG010000035.1 GCA_030596365.1 Chlamydiota bacterium
ATATAGTGCAAAAACAGGAAAAATAGATAAAATTGAAAAAAATAAAATAAAGAGACTAAATAAATTTTTTTAACATCAAATTTTATGTGTTTTTTTTAAAAAATTAGATTTTTTAGACCCTTTTCGAGTACCCTCTAATTAAGGGCTGCTCGAAAATCCTTTAATTAATTAGCGGCTTGCCGTAATTCCAAAAGTGCGTTTACCTCTTTTTCCGGCAATGGCATCACTTTGTCTCCTGAACGAAGGATAATCTCACTGGCAAGCTCGAAAAATTCAGCGTTTTGAATGGCATGATCTACATCTCGCGCGACAGTCACTTGCCCGTGATTGCCCATTATAACCATATCATGGTCACGCATTGCGTCTGTTACTGCTTGGGCTAGTTCCTCCGATCCGGGAAGCAAATAGGGAATACGCGCAACATGACCAATATAGAATGGGATTTCTGGAATCACAAAATAGTTGATATCGGCTGACTTCTGACAAGCTTGCGTAGTAGCGCATGGCGTCTGGAAATGCATAACGACATTCACGTCCGACCGTGTTTTTAGAATTCCCGCGTGAAATCCTATCTCTACAGTGGGTTTACCACCTTCGAGCAATGAGCCATCAGAAATCCGGCAGAGAGAAACGTCGTCAGGAGATATTTTCGCCATCCAGCTTCGTGATGATGTGACGAGAAATCGATCGTCATCTATTCTCTGAGAGAAATTACCGCTGCTGCATCGCATCAACTCATGACTTGCGACCCGGTGACATGCTTGAACGAAACGATCGACAGTTTTTTCAGATACATTTTTCATATTTTTTCTACAGCAACTGCTACCGCTACCGATGCACCAACCATGGGATTATTTCCCATTCCAATCAGTCCCATCATCTCAACGTGTGCCGGTACCGATGAAGAGCCTGCGAATTGCGCATCTGAATGCATTCGGCCCATAGTATCTGTCATTCCATAAGAAGCTGGGCCTGCAGCCATATTATCAGGATGAAGTGTACGACCGGTTCCTCCGCCGGAAGCCACAGAAAAATAGTTTTTCCCCTGTTCCAGACACTCTTTTTTATATATTCCCGCAACCGGATGTTGGAATCTGGTTGGATTGGTTGAGTTGCCTGTAATTGAAACATCCACACCTTCAAGGTGATTGATTGCAACGCCTTCACGAACATCATCCGCGCCGAATGATCTAACGTTTCCTCTTTCGCCCTCTGAATAAGGTGTTTCTTTCACGACATCAAGTTTTCCTGTTTTATAGTCGAATTTGGTTTGAACATGAGTAAATCCGTTTATTCTGGCAATAATTTGTGCAGCATCTTTTCCTAAACCGTTAAGGATAACACGTAAAGGTTCTTTACGGGACTGATTTGCTGATGTCGCAAGACCAATAGCTCCTTCAGCAGCAGCAAATGATTCATGACCGGCAAGAAATGCGAAACATTTTGTTTCTTCTTTTAAAAGCATTGATGCCAGGTTGCCGTGTCCGATTCCTACTTTACGATCATCTGCCACTGAACCGGGAATACAGAATGCCTGAAGTGCTTCGCCAAGTGTTACCGCGACATCAACAGCACGCGTCTCACCTTTTTTGATTGCAACAGCTGCACCTATTGTATATGCCCAGCATGCATTATCAAAGCAAATGGGTTGAACATTTTTAACTATCTGAGCAACATCCAAACCTTTCTCCCTGCATATTTCTTCAGTTTCTTCAATTGAAGCAATATCATATTTATTCAGCAAATCCGTGATTTGCGGAATTCTTTTTTCGTATCCTTCGAATAAATCCATTTTAGTTTCCTCTTGTATATTAGTTGAATTAAACGCATTTCTAATTTCTAAATCATAAATCTAAAGTATCACTGCTCCCGCGGATTGATCGTTTTCACTCCGTCAGCAAAACGACCGTAAGTTCCAGTCGCTTTCTCCAGAGCTTCATTAGCGTCTGTACCTTTTGAGATCAAATTCATCATAATGCCCAGCTGAACATATTTATAACCTATGATTTCTTCATTACTATCAAGTGCAATTTCAGTAACATAACCCTCCGCTATTTCCAGATATCTGGGCCCTTTGGCGTTTGTTCCATACATTGTTCCTGTTACACTGCGAAACCCTTTCCCTAAATCTTCAAGTCCGGCCCCTATCGGCAACCCGCCTTCTGAGAAAGCTGTTTGAGATCTTCCGTAAACTATTTGTAAAAAAAGTTCACGCATTGCCACATTAATTGCGTCACATACAAGATCAGTGTTCATTGCTTCAAGAATAGTTTTTCCGGGAAGAATTTCTGATGCCATAGCTGCCGAGTGAGTCATTCCTGTACAACCGAGAGTTTCGACAAGGGCTTCCTCTATAACCCCCTTTTTTACATTAAGAGTTAGTTTACAGGCTCCCTGTTGAGGAGCACACCAACCAACACCGTGCGTCAATCCTGAAATATCTTTGATTTCTTTTGCCTGAACCCAAGTCCCTTCTTGCGGTATCGGGGATGCACCATTATTCGGTCCCTGTGCCACGCATACCATTTTTTTTATTTCTGATGAATAGTCCATAAAAGCTCCTTGTTATTATTGGGGTCGTACCCGATTATTTTATGTTATGTATTTATATTAAGGATAGTTAAGTGCTTAAAACGACGTAAAATAGTGCTTAAAGTGGTGTTTTTGGTATCAAAAACAGTGTTTTAAGCCTCTGGCTATTAAAATCTATGAATTATTTTGTTTTGTTTATTCACTTTTGGTATCAATAGAAACAGAAGCAAGCCAATAATTCCGCCAATGAGCGTTCCATAAATATCCTGCCAATCAAAAACACCTTTTGGAAGAAATAGTTGAGCTATTTCATAAAGAATGTAACCAATAGTAAAAAAGGCGATTAGCCGCACTCCTTTTTTCTTTGTCGAATTAATTATTGCAAGACCAAAAAATATTTGAACGATTATTCCCCCTGAATTTCCGATAGAATCTGCAATTCCAAAATCATTTATTTTATTTTCATAAATATATGGCCGGTATAAATGTCTGCCTGTTTCTGTAATCACAAATGAAATCAAAAAAGTAACGAAATAAATGATACGATATGTATCAATGGTTCTTATTTTCTCTTTATCAAGAAAAAAATTGCCTGATGATTTCATATTTAAAATCTCCTGTTACAAGTTAAACTTATAAGACGATTGCATTGCAACAATAAAAATTATAGCAAACAAAGCATTGCACGTCAATATATTGTTCGCGCCATTTACGCGGAAGTAAAGTAGCATAAGCTCTTGACCGGCGTATGCCTGGTTCCAGCTTATGGTACATCGGAGTATACAGGTGTCAGGTGTCAGAAAACAGAGTGGAGGGACGCTGTCCTCAGCGTCCTATTAGGTTTCAGGTGTGAATAAGTGGGAATTCCATCTGCATTCGCAGAGCATCGCAAAGTTTGGAATTCTTGACATAAGAGAACATAAATTGTAAAATACTTGTTTTAATGTCTAAATAGGACCGTCCAAAAAAACAGGGATTTCGGTCGGACACTATATAAAGGAGATCTTTCATGAATGACATCCGACAACAAATTCTCGCTATCACTCAACACGCACACCTCGCAACACTTGCCACCATTTCCGATAACGGCAAACCCTGGGTGCGGTACGTTATCCCACGGGCAGACGACGACCTGACTATTCGAATTGCCACGCACGTAAATTCCAGGAAGGTTGCGCAGATAAATAACAACCCCGAAGTTCATCTGACATGCGGAGTGTCGGACCCGCGAAACATAGACACGTTCCTGCAAATCCAGGGACTGGCTAAGTTCACTACAGACCAGGATGAGCGTGAATTCTTCTGGGATCCACACCTGGGAAATGTGTTCGATGGTCCGAACGACCCGGAATATGGCATAATCCGAATTACACCTTATCGGATCGAGGTTTGGAAAGAGGGCTGTAGCAAACCGGACGTGTGGGAAGCAGCGATGGAGGCGGGGATCAAAAGGTTGAAAGGTTGAAAGGTTCGCGAAGCGCCCGGCGGATGCCGGAGGAAGGTTGGAATACTTCTGATATCGTTAATCGTTAATCCTTGTTCAATATTCAATTCGATTTAAGAACAAGGAACACCGATATTTGATTTTTGATTTTAAATCGAAAGGTTGAAAGTTATTGGTTATGGGTTATGGAGATAGGTGCTGGGTGCTGGGTAATTGTTAGCTTACAATACATTGTATGATGCAGTTGTAATTATCAAAAAAAAATGATCAAAAGGGTGTAATATATGAATGTTTTTTTAAAAAAATCTGCCTTATTTTTATCTATCGCTGTTATCGGATTTTCCGCTTGCTCAGGAAAAGAAAATAATAAAATCATAATTCGATACTGGAACGGGTTTACCGGACCGGACGGCAGAACGATGCTGCAAATGGTTAGAAACTTTAACAGGGAAAATCCGGATATCGTAGTTCAAATGCAGCGAATTGATTGGGCTACATATTACAGCAAACTTTTTGTGGCTGGAATAGGCGGTCGTTCGCCGGATGTTTTCATTGTTCCTACAGACTGCTTGACGCGATTTGTCAATGCAAACTTTATTCGTCCCGTTGATGATCTTATGGGTGGAAAAAATGGGATTGATGTGAATGATTTGGATAGCAATGTCTGGGCAGTGGTAAAAATTAAGCAAAATCATTATGGAGTTCCCCTGGCAACTCATGCAATCGGATTATACTATAACAAAAAACTTTTTCGGGAGGCGGGAATCGTTGATGAAAACGGAAAAGCAAAACCGCCGAAAAATCGAAAAGAATTTATGGAAGCAGCAAAACGTCTAAAAAAAGATCTCGATGGTGACGGCGTTGTGGACCAATGGGGGTTTTCTTTCATTTTTTTCAGAATATTAGCGTATGTTTTGATTCAGCAATGGGAAGGCGAGATGATTGCGGACGACGGAGAAATGTGCGTAATGAATGATCCGCGAAATGTTGAAGCTCTGCAATTTTGCGCTGATTTAGTTCTTAAACATAAACTCGCACCGCGACCGGAGAATATGGACTCCTGGATCGGTTTTCGTCAGGGAAAAGTCGGAATGGTTATTGACGGCGTGTACATGGTTGCTGATTTGCAACGTCAGAATGATTTGGAATTCGGAGCCGCACCGGTACCGAAAATCGGTCCTGTTCTTGCCGCATTTGCCTGTTCTCATAATTTGTGCATAAAAACCGGTTTGAAAGGCAGGAAACTTGACGCGGCATGGCGATTCGTAAAATTCCTCTCTGATAATAGTCTGGACTGGGCGGAAGCCGGGCAGATCCCTGTTCGAAAAAGCCTTCGCGATACTGACAGATTTCGCGCGATGCACACGCAGCATGCTTTCGCTCAACAAATTCCTTACGGTAAGGCAAGTCCTATTGTTTCTTCAATATTCGAGTTATGGTCGGAGTTTGACATTGCGATCGAAAAAGCGATCCGCGGAAAATGTTCCCCTAAAGAAGCATTGGATTCGGCTACAAAAAATTACAACAAAGTTATTTTGAGAAAACAAAAATATAATAGTCCTAAGAAAAATAACGCTGTAAACCCTGTTGCAATTTCTAAAAAAAATACTTTGAAATCTCCTCGTTATACTGTCTATCCAAAAATTCTTAACTCCATCGATAACCGGTTATTCGGAAGCTTTATGGAACACGCAAGCTGGCATGGCGAAACAGGAGTTGAAGCCGCACTGGTTCCCGGAACACGAAAACTACAAAAAGGTGTTCTTGACAGATTACACCAAATGAAAATTTCTGTTCTTCGATTCCCGGGCGGTACTGATGTTGATTATGTTTCCTGGAAAGATATGATTGATAACGTTCCTTCCCGAACGAACGCCGCCGGAAAATTTCTTCCGAGGCCGGAATCTATTGGACATATGGGCGGATCGGTTTCAAATAATTTCGGGTTTGATGAGTTTCATAATTTATGTCAGGATTTAAAATGCGAGGCGATAATTTCCGTGAATTTGCGTGATGCTGTAAAATCCGTAAAATCAATGAAAGAAGCAGCTATGAACGCCGCAAGCCTTGTTGCATACTGCAACGCGCCGACCAACGCGAAATTACCGGAAGGAATGTTGGACTGGCCTTCCGTTCGTGCTGCAAACGGTTTTGTCGAGCCATTTAAATTCAAATATTTTCAAATTGGAAATGAGCCATGGGGTTATTATGATTCTTTTGACAAATATGTTGATTGCGTTAAAAAATATGTTGATTTAATGCATAAAGTTGATCCGGATATTGAATTTATAGTGGACGCTTTTCCTCCGGGAAGCGCCGAACAATTCAAACGAGCGTTTAAAGGGCTCAAAATTTATTTTGCGACTCACATGTATTTGCCTTGGTGTTTGAACAAAGACAACATTGAAAAAAACGGTAAAAAATGTCACGTCAGTAAACTTTCTAAAGAAGAAATCTGGAATGCATGGGTCGGTATCCCTAACTCTTTTAATAAAAATGGCGAGTCTGTTTTGATTGCTGATACTGTCGATAAAGGTAGAGAATTAAATGTTCCTATGGCTATTACGGAATGGAATTGGACCTACTGGTGGGAAGTTCCGGAAGCTCCATTTGACTCCTCGCTTGCAGGCGGAATTGGTGCCGCCGGTTTTATGCACGCGATGATGAGATCGGGCGATGCAATTAAAATTGCCTGCCAATCCATGACTGTGGGAAAGAACTGGCTTCTTGCTGCTATACGTGTCAGCGAATCAGAATCTTTTGAACCGTTTTTCATGCCTGCCGGGCAAATGTTAATGTTTTATTCAAAATATCACGGCAGTAAAATGTTGAAAACAACAGGCAGAAATATTCCCACGTATAAACAACCGCTTAAAATGGGTTGGCTGAACGCGCAAAAGAAAATCGCTTATGTAGATGCTTTAACCACTGCCGATAAAAACGCAATTTATTTTCATGCTATCAACCGGCATTTTACAAGCGATATTCCAATAACCATTGATTTATCAAGATTCAAAAACATCAGCACTAATGCTATACATCATATTTTCCAGGGAAAAACTGTAGAATCTTATTATCCTGATGGACCGGCAATAGGATTTTTTAACGACAAAAAATTAACAATTGATAAAAATAAAATAACTGTAATTTTGCCTGCTCATTCTTTATCGTGCATTGAATTCCGTAAAGGAAAATAGCAAAGTGGGAGCAGTTAATAGTTATTAGTTAATGGTTAATGAAAAAAATATAAAAATAATGATTCTGAATTTATCCGGCTACTGACGGACAAATTATTCTGTCAAATTTTCTTTGCCGGGTCTAGGAAGCTTAGCATGATATAATTTTTTCTCTCGCAAAGGCGCGAAGCTCGCAAAGCTTTTTAATAACATTTTTCTCTAACCCATTAACTATTCTGGCTATTCCGTTTTTGATTAATTCTTTGTTTTTTCTTTGCGGTCTTAGGGAGCTTGGCGTGATATATTTTTTTCGCTCGCAAATGTGAATTAATTTACCATAAAGGCCATGAAGAACATGAAGTTATTTAATTTTAGGTAATTATGTATTTTCCGGACTAAATGATATAATAGTCAGGAAATGCTTAAAAAAATAGAAAAAAATCAATATAAAGGTGAACGCCTGCCCGTAGAAGCAACTTTAATGAGCTATAACAATCAACTTCCGATTTATAAAATAGGAAATAAAATTTGTTCTAATTTTGTCTAAAAAAACACTTTTTAAGGTGCGACTATTTAATTTCCAAAAGGTAGAAACTGAAAAATGAAAACTATGATTAAAAAGAGGATATTTTTTTTATTATGTATCTTATTGTTTTCCTTGATTGTGTCGTGTTCTAAAAAAGAACAAAATAAAATAAAATTACCATTGTTAACGAAGAAAAGCGTTACTATTCCAAAAAAAAGAAAAAACAGATATAAAATAAACTATAACAACCAACATGATACGTACAATAATTCCGACATTTTATCTGCCACAACTGACGAAAACACTGTTCCTGAATATTATCAACTTTTAGATACTAACAATTTATTGACAGCATATAATGCGTATCTAATCGAATTCGCACCAATCGAATCTCAAGCATGGTTTTTAACGCACTATGCGTTAAAATTTCCCGCTTTAACTGAAGAAGGATACTGTTGCCTGTCGAATATGTATATGAATATTGTTGAAACTTCAGACAATATAACAAATATTTACAGTGCAACAACCGGCATGCGTGATATTTTGCTTTATTGCTATAATAAAACAAATACCTTTGAACCAGCTGCCGAGTCAATGTTTTTCCATATATATGAAACTTTATGGTCTGGATTTGAAAGGTTTGATTCGGAAAATGCAATTAAGTTCAGACATAATTCTATAATTCAGCTCATGCGTGCAAGCATCTTTACGGATTACGGTGGCGATTGCGCTATTACTATAATCGGAGATTATTGCAATCGAATAAATAATCTCGAAATACCAGTAAAATACAAAGTAGAAGCTCGCTATGACTTAGCCATGAGCGCTGTATATCATGGATTGCCCGATGGAGGAATCGAAGCAATAGATGGTATTTTTCAAGATTTTACCGAAGATGAAATAAACCAATTTGAAGCGGGAATGTTTGATTACTTACATAAAAAACGAAAAATGCTATTAAATAAGAAAACCGACATGCATAAATCACAACTGCATGGTGAAAGCGATACCAAGCCTGGAGAAAATTAGTTTTCTGTGTTTATCTGCGTAATCTGGGTTAATATTGGGGTCGTACCCGGGGTGTTAGAAATAGAGGGATTTAAGCCAAATATTCTCATACAACTTTTTGTTTGAGACTTTAAAATCTGTCAGTTTTAATTTCAACTTTTCTATAGTTTTATTTTCGCTGACTATTCCATCTGTTCTTCTCATAAAATTTTCTTTTGTTTCTTTACTGAATCCATTTAATTTAACTTCTTTTTGAGCTTACAATGCCCTACAAACATATTACCATAAACGAACGGGAAAAGATAGCGATAATGCTTGCGGAGGGGAAGAAACAAAAAGAAATAGCTTTTGAGTTAAGCCGTCACAAGAGCACAATTAGCCGGGAGATACAGCGTAACAAAGGCAAAACAGGCTATAGAATTCTTAAGGCGCAACGCAATGCAAATAAGCGAAGAAAGGAGTCAAAGTATCCATATAAGATGATCGATTCTGTAATCAATGCATATGTAAAAAGCACACTTTGTCTTTACTGGTCTTCTGTAAAAGCATTAAACCGTCATGGAGAGTTGCCGTGTCATACGCTTACTGTGGATCGCGGCAAAGAATTTGCCGCTCACGCACAGCTTGAGAAAAAATTGCAATGTAATGTTTATTTTGCCAAACCTTACCAGGCCTGGCAGCGTGGGCTTAATGAAAACACAAATGGACTGTTGCGGCAGTTCTTGCCAAAAGGAACGGATTTTAGTAAAATTGAATTCTTAGTGGCTTAGAGTCTTAGTGGCTAATTAAAAATTTAAAAAGCAGAATCATTTATCCATGCAAAGCTTGGTATAAGCAGAACTATTAAGAAAAAAATAATTAATTTTCCGTGTAACCTGTTTACTGTGCCCGGAGAATTTCGGGTTCCGTGGGTAAAAAAACATTCTTTAGTATCACGTGTATAATTATAATGTCCAAACTTCATTATCCTCATCTTAATAAAACCCAGCGTGGCGAATTATGGCGCACTCTGTTTATGTCTCCTGTGCGCGCTGCCGGTATGTCGGGTTTATTTCTGCTTATTGCTTTGCAGTTTTTTAATGCACCTTCAGAAATAAAAGCGCTCATTGCAGCGGCTCCTTTTATAGGTCTTTTGCTCTCCCCTGTTTTAGTTTATCTTGTGGCACGGTTCGATGTGTCGGTAACACGGGCTATAAGTGTCGTACTTTTTATTTCTGCTCCGTGCATGATGTTTGTAACTTTCAGCACATCCTACATATCTTTTGTTATAGGAAGTGTGTTGTGCATTTCGCTTACGGCAACAATTCCGCCTCTCGTTACAGCTTTGTGGCGGCAGAATATTCCTACAGATGTACGCGGGAAAAAATTCAGTTTTATAAATTGGATTAGCATGGGGGCAGCTTTAGTTGTCGGGGGATTTTTTGCTTACTGGCTCAAAGACATTTCCCGTTACCGTCCTATTATGTTTTTTATTTCCATAAGCCTTTTCATGGCTTCATTCGCAGCTTATCGAATTCCGAGTCAGAGTTTGAATCACACAAACAAACATCCTTTTTCCGCGTTGAGTTTGCTTTGGAAAGATTCACTTTTTGGTTATGTCTGCGTTTTTTGGTTTCTTCTCGGGTTTGCAAATATAGCGACTATTCCTTTAAGAATTGAATTTGTTGCATCGGGAAAATACGGGATGGCGTATTCACCGACTATGACTCTTGTTCTTATGCAGGTTATTCCGCAATTTGCAAATTTGGTATCAATGCTTTTATGGGGAAAATTGTTTGATAAATTGAGGTTCCCAATTTTAAGAATGGGAATTAATATTTTCTTTATTTTTAGCATTTTGTTGTTCTTTATCCCTAATCTTGCCTGCCAGGTTACCGGAAGTTTTATTTTTGGTATCGCTACCGGCGGCGGATTCATTGCCTGGAACTTGTGGGTAACAAAAATCGCACCGCATGATAAAACAGCTGATTATATGTCGGTTCATACGTGTTTATGCGGGTTCCGCGGTATTATAGCTCCTTTTTTAGCTTACCATTTCCTTAGCGGACTTGGAATTTATACGATAGCATGGACATGCACCGGATTGATTATTATCGCGACAATAATGTTCATTCCAACCATCAATTCAAAAAGATTTGCCTGCACACAGGAAAAATAGAAAAGATTTATTTCATATGTAAAATATGTTATAATACTTAGTGCCTGAACGAAAGGCAATAAGTTTAGTGTATACCCTAAACTTTAGTTGGTTTTGTCTGAAGTTTAGGATAAAAAGATTAAATATAATAGATTTTTTAATTCAAAATTATGAAAAAAAATACCGATATCGTTATTGATAATTTGGCACGTGTTGAGAAAGAAATTAATTCCATTGCTGAAACGGAAGCGCAAGCAATTTCTATTTCGTTTTCCACTATCAATGAATATTCGCCTGAGCTTTTTAAGAACAAAGTTTCAGATTGTCAAAAAAGAATTACTGATAAAATTCTTGACATTAATTTTATAACAAAAATTTCTCCTGTTGAAAAAATATCAGATGAAAAACTGCAATTGATTAAATATAATTTCAGACATGTTAACTCCCCTCTCACTATCCCTTTTCCCGCTCCACTAAAACAATTAAGAAATTCCGCTATACCGATTCTCGCTCTTTCCGGCTCGGTTATAGGAATGTTATTCACAGCTTTTTTATTCCGCGTTTTTATGGGAAATGATTATAGACAGTTCGGCATTATTGTCGGTGCGGCAGCCGGCTCTTTTCTTTTTGCTTTATTAGGAATATATTTATCCAAGCATGGAACTTTATTAAGATTTCTACAGGGAATTTTCGGCGTTGCAATTGCCGCGGAAGTATTAACTTTATTTACCGGCGCGGTAAATCCGGTAAGTATTTTATGGCGAAAGCTCACAGGGCGTTTCGGCAATGGTTTATGGGGAAAATTAAAACGTATCGGTGCTTTTGCTCTCGGTATTCTATTATTACAAATTGCCGTTCCTGAAATAAAAATTCCGCAAGAACAACTTCGAACAAATTCTTATTTCGCCATAAAATCCTGGCTTGAGCAATCTTTAAAAATATTGATTCTTGTTATCATTGAAACTACCGGTTCGATTGACAAATTAACCGGCAAAAATGCAGAAAAAACAGACATCCAACTCTTACGTTCTCTTGTTAAACTGGCAACTTCTAAAGACACGAAAGAAGCGGAATTTATAAGCAGAGAAATTCTTTTGTCATTTAAAAATGCAGGTTATGAAATTAAAACAAAAGAAACTGAAACTCATCCCTGCTATTCAGAAATCCTGAAAAAAGAGTTCGATATTGAAGGATACATTAACGAAAACGATAAATACAAAATTTTTGAAATGCCGCTTTATAAAAACAATGAACTCATTATCCGCGGTAAACTTACAAAGATTACTATTTAACGATTGAAACGATTGATATGATTGAAACGATTGAAACGATGAACGTGAGTACAGCGTTACTTCGTTAGGAAAAACTAAATCACTATAATCCCATAGACTTTAAATCAACAATTGAATTGCACATGAACACTATGTTTTATATGCAGTTTTTTAAAATCATTTTGCT
>JAUVKG010000034.1 GCA_030596365.1 Chlamydiota bacterium
AATTCCTTTTCGAGCAATCCCTGATTAAAGTAAAGTAAGTCAAGCTTCCAGCTTGACATTAAGCTGGAAGCTTAACCTACTCTAAAACTGCTCGACAAGGGGAATTCAGCCTCGAAGAGGCTTAACGTGAATAGCCCCGAGTTCTTTAGCCCGGAGATTTTTGGGTTAACGCGGGGCATCAAGATATCAATATCCATGCACCCTAAAGGGGTGATACGTGGGGCTAATCACATTTTGCCCTTTTCAGGGCAAGTTTCCGCAGGCTTTTAGCAAAAAAGGATGAAAAATAATTTTTATCTAACATTATTGCCAGCGACAATCGGTATTCTGTGTCGATTGACCTTACCTAACTCAGTCCTTCAGAAACCTGGCTGATTTCATCCGAATCAAGTCCATCAACAAAATCGGGATCGACATCAGCGAGTGTGTCTTTGATGGCTTGAGAATTACCGGCTGCATCACGAATCTGTTTAACCTCGAAAGGCATCAGGTCGATTTTTTCGCCATTTTTTTTAATAATTGAGCAAATACCTGTTTCCGGGCACAATTGAATATTCAGATCACTCATTTTTTTATTTTGGTGTAGTTAGTGCCTGACCGAAAATCCCTCAATTCGCATTTCCTGACCGGATTACCGGCGATGTCTCTTTTGGCGTCATGGCACTTTAAATTTAGCATCCATGGCCCAAGGCATGAATGAAAAATTAAAAGCACCCTACCGTTCAAAATAGCCATCGTGCAAAAATAAGGGGTTTTCGGTCAAGCACTAGTTAAAAAATATAAATATAATTCAGGAACCATTATACTATTTATTGTTTTATTTTGTCAAGCGGAATTTTTAACCCACTTCCAGCGACTAATTACAGTATGCCGATTTCAAGGCGCGAAAGGCGCAGGCGTATAAATATACGTCAAGCCTTTTGCTACGCCGTAAGCGGTGTGCTGTAGTTAGCCCTTGCGGCTAAATCGCACAACACAAAATATAGTTTTGGTGAACATTTAAAAAACTATAAACAAATGATAATTTCTAATAATTTTATTGATTCTCGCGATTTAGTCGCTGGACTTGGGTTTTATATAAACCTTCTTTACGTCTTTCTTCAGTTAATTCACTAATTCTTGACCCATCAACACAATCAAGTCCTAATTTATCACAAATTAAAGTTTCTAAGTATTCTTTGTGGGGACATTGTCCGCCGTGATATGAGTCAAATGAAATACATGAAGAAAGATGCACTTGAATTTCATTTTTTTCAATATTTTCTTTTTGCTTAATTTTCTTTAACAAATTTGAAAGTTTACGATGTACGGCTCTGCCGCAACAACCGCCGCAAGTCAAAGACAGAAAGCGAATTGGAGTATCTTTAGGATAGTTGGAAAAAGAGCCTGTTCTTTCAGAGAAGGCATATTCACAAAGGTAGCCTGAGCAACGTTCTTTAACGATATGACACTGAACGACAACTATGTATTTTATATTTTTCATTTTAGTTTTTAGATAATATCACTACTGTCCAAAATAACCTGATCACTAAATTCCCCTCCTTGGTAAGGAGGGGAACTTTTTTTGTCAAATTCTTTTCAAGCAGGCCAATTTAGAAACATTTTCTTTATAAATTTATATTTTGGACAAGTGTGAGATATTATAGCTTTTTCATCAAAAATTGTAAAGGATAAATTTTATTATTTTAATTATATTTGCTTTTAATAAAAGTTATAATTTGTTATAATTAAGAACATATAAAAAAAACACAAAAATCAGATGACACATTTTGATATTATACTTCATATTTTAATTATTGCAGGTTTTATTCTTGCAATAGTTGTTGCTTCAAATATTCTTAGGCAGCGTAGAACTCCGGCAGGTACAATTGCGTGGCTGCTGGCTATTTTTCTTATTCCCTATCTTGGAATTCCACTATACTTCATTTTCGGAGGAAGAAAAACACGCCGCATTGCCGGAGGTAAAACAAAGATTCATCTTCCGGAAACAGATATTATTCCTCTGGCAGAAGCCGGTGGATTTGACCGCCTGTTAAGAGCTTATAACATTCCGGGAGCGACAACCGGTAATAAAATTTCTTTATGTAACACAGGTGAAGAAGCTTATAATCAATTAATTAAATTAATTGAAGAAGCGGAAGAAAGTATTTTCCTGTTGACTTTTATTCTTGCCGAAGACGAAATCGGTACAGAAGTAGTTGAACTAATGGCTAAACGAGCGTCAGAAGGATTAACTGTTCGTGTACTTCTTGACGGATTGGGTTCAATGCAAACAAAACGAGAATTTTTGCAGCCGATAATTGATGCCGGCGGCGAAGCAGCTTTTTTTAATCCGGTTTTAAAGTCTCCTTTTCACGGAAGAGCAAATCTGAGAGATCACAGGAAAATGCTTATTGCTGATGAAAAAAACGTGATGGCAGGCGGAACAAATATCGCTCTTGAATATATCGGTCCAACCCCAATAGAACACAGATGGAAAGATCTTTCTTTTATATTGAAAGGTCCTGCGGTAAAATATTATTCAAACATTTTTGTTTCTGACTGGGAATATGCAACCGGCAAAAATTTTGAGCTGACAAAAAATACATTTGAAAATAAAGGCGAATCAGTCATTCAAATAGTTCCTTCGGGGCCTGATGTTCCCGGCGATCCGATGTATGACATGATTTTAACCGCGTCATTTTCCGCACTGAAAAGTCTTTGGATCGTAACACCGTATTTTGTTCCTGATGAAGCGCTTGCGCAGGCGTTAACTCTTGCCGCTCATCGCGGGATTGACCTTAGAATCGTTGTACCTGAAAAATCAAATCACAGATTAACTGATTTGGCTCGTGGCACGTATCTTCGTGATATTCAACACGCCGGTGGAAAAATTTATCTTTATCCTGAAATGGTTCACGCAAAAACAATGATTGTGGACAATAAAGTTGCTTCAATAGGATCGGCAAATATGGATATGCGAAGTCTGTTTCTCAATTATGAAATTTCTATGCTGACGTATAGTAGTCAAGACATTGCCGATACAGAAAAATGGATTGAGAATCTTATGACAAATTCCAAAATAGGAGTTCCTGAAATCAGTGAACTTAGAAATACAGCGGAAGGTGTGGTGAGAATTATTGCGCCGTTGTTGTAAGAAACCCGCCCATGGCGGGGTTAGTAGTTATTAGTTAATAGTTATTAGGGAAGAGTGGGAAAGTGGGAAGGTGGGAAGGTGGGAAGGTTATCCCGATAAATCGGGATTTAAGGTTGCAAGGTTGGTCGCTAAAGTGACCTTTAGACTTTAAGCGAACAAAGTGAGTGACCTTCAGACCTTAAGCGAACAAAGTGAGTAACCTTCAGACCTTAAGCGAACGAAGTGAGTAACCTTCAAACCTTAAGCGAACGAAGTGAGTAACCTTCAAACCTTAAACGAACAAAGTGAGCAACCTTCAAACCTTAAACGAACAAAGTGAGTGACCTTTAGACCTTAAACGAACAAAGTGAGCAACCTTTAGACCTTAAACGAACAAAGTGAGCAACCTTCAAACCTTAAACGAACAAAGTGAGCAACCTTCAGACCTTAAACGAACAAAGTGAGCAACCTTCAGACCTTAAACGAACAAAGTGAGTGACCTTTAGACTTTAAGCGAACAAAGTGAGTAACCTTCAGACCGTTTAAAATCATGCTTTTTACTGAAAAACAATCTTTTTTTACTCGTATCAAACAACAATTGTGTTGCGTTGCCCGAGTGCCGTTGGATAAGCTTTTGAGAACTGTCGGATTCAAATCTTTACCTGAAGTCATTATAATCGGCGCGCAAAAAAGTGGTACATCGGCTTTGTTTAATTATATGAATCAGCATCCTTGTTTACAAGGCCCATACAAAAAAGAAGTTCATTATTTTGACGCTCAATATTATCAAAATGGAATAAGCTGGTATTCCAAACAATTTTCACCTGTAAGCAAAAACAAGATTATTTTTGAAGCGACTCCTTCATATCTTTACAGAAACTGGTGCGCGGAACGAATTTACAAATACAATAAGGATATAAAACTGATTGCTGTTTTGAGAGAACCGGTTGGCCGTGCTTTTTCAGCCTGGAACATGGCACGGCAAGTTTATTTCAGCAATGAGCGGGACAGGATTGTAGAAAGCACGATAGGGATTCAAAGTGAAAAAATAAAAGAAGGCATGACTGAATTGCTGACAGCGGAACATTTCAAAAGTTTTTCAGAATGTATTCTCAGGGAATTGGATATTATTAAATCAGGAGAAGAGAATCCGGTTCCTAATTTTATACGTCGTGGTATTTACGCTGAACAAATAAACCGCTATTTTAAGTTTTTTGATAAAGAACAGTTGTTAATTCTTGATCACAAAAATTTAATTGAGCAACCCGATAAAGTTCTTGGGAAGATTGAGTCTTTTGTTGGTGTGCGAAATATTGATTGGTCAGACAAAGATCTCGGTAAAAAGCATGTTGGAGAATACAGTACCGGAATAGATAATGCTACTGAATTATTATTAAAGGATTTTTACAAATCTCATAATGAAAAACTTTTTAACTTAATTGGTAAAGAGTTTGACTGGTGATTTGAGTACGTTATTTCGACCCGAAATAACTGTTTCACGAAAATTTATTTAACCTACAATAACGCAGTCAAATTTTATAAATTATTTTGCTGTAAATCATTTTGCAGAATAATTAACAGCTGTCGTATAAGAATCTGAACAGATTTATTGACAAAACGATTATTGACAAAACAATTAAAAATTAAATATTGCTTTTCGGAACACTTTATATAAAATTACTACTGTCCAAAATAAAGTTATTTTGGAAATGAAATTAAGTGATAAAGAAAATAAATATTTTTGTATTTAAAAGATTGTTTTGTCGTAAATTGTTTTGTCAAAATAATTAAAATCGACTGACAAAACTAATATATTTATATTTATTTTAAATGATTTTGTTGATAATCATGTCGACCGGTTTTTAATTATTTTCATTATAAACGTCTTGTCGTCTTTATGCATGGAGATCCACATTATTGGAGAATAAGTTACGCCAAAAATTACGAAGCAGTAAAAAAGTTCTAAACCCCAATTTATTTCACCAATATTTTTTCTGAACAAAATAACTGCCGATCCGGCAACTAAAACGCAACCGACAACTCTTAATAAAGAAAGACTAAAAGGTGACATTGAAAGAAATTTCTTTACTTCCACAAGTGCAGCAAGATTTCGTACAATAATCGCTATGCAAGTGGCTATCGCCGCGCCAACAATCCCGAATTTTGGAATAAGAATAATGTTCAAAATAATATTCAAGATAACAGCTACAACATTGTTAGCGAAAGTCAGCCAGGGATAATTTGTCATAACAAGCATACCGCCTGTATTTCCAACAGCAACGCTCATAATTTGCCCGACGGCAATTATTCTGACTGTCAAGCATGCGTCAGGAGAATCTATGATTCCAAGAAATCTTAATAAAAGTTCCGGTACGAGCATAACAATAACAATAACCGGCAGAGCGAAAGTCATGCACCATCGTGTAACGGTTTTATACAAATCGTTCAAGCCTGTTTTATCACCTTTGCTGTGAAGTTCAGCAATCATAGGGGAGAAAAGAGATGCAAAAGCTGACATGATAAAACTTGATTGTTTAGCGAGAGCTACCGAGCAAACATAAATCATTATCATAGAGAACGAACAATAATAACCTATCATCAGTTTATCGATTTGCAAAAACATTTGCAGGAAAGACCTGAAAAGCAAGGGCGTAGAAAATAAAATAAGTTCTTTCCGGCAATAATCAGCTGCAGCGATTTTAACTAGCGGCACAATTTTTTTGAGAAATAAAATTGCAATTATAACTCCAACAGAAATTATACAAATAAAACCTATAATCAGTGCGGGAACTTTATTTTGAAAATAAGAGAATGAACCTATTAAAAAAACTAATCCTAGCCATGCAGCCGGTGTATAAACATTATCGATTACAAAAGTAGGTATAATCTTGCGCATTGCGCGCAAAGTAGAGAGTAAAACGGCAAGAATAACAGACGGCAAGAGATAGAAAGAATAGATTCTGACTATTCCCGGTAATTTTTCAGCATATTTTGCTTTTTCCGGATTATTGGTGAATATTGATGATATTTCAGGAGCAAAAATCATCAATAATATTATTACTGTTATTGTTGTTAAAGTTACAATTTGCAGACCGCTGAAAATTGCACCACGGACCTTATTCCAGTTTTTTTTGCTGAAAGCTACAGCGATAAATTTTTGAATTCCTATTGGAATCCCGAATTGCGCTAATGGTACGGTTAAACTTATTACGCCAAAAGCAAGAATTAACAATCCAGCTTGTTCCAATCCGAAAAAGTGGTTCAGATATCTATAAAAAAACAAACCGAGCAAAGCGGAAATACCCCGCCCTGCCAGGCTAAACCCGGCACCAGCGGCTACAGTGCTTTTATCGCGATGATTATCAGAATTATTCATGATTAGATTATAACAAAAGCATTGTAATATTTAAAGTATTGAAACAGGGCGCAGCCTGGGGTGCTCAAAATCAGGCCTTTTTTAAGAAAACCGCTTTTTTTTCATTATACTTTATATTCGATTTTCCAGAAAGCAATATTTGATCTTTATTACAAGATATACAGAATTTAAATTTAATATCAAAAAAATATAAATATAAAAAAACTCTCGCAAAAGCGCAAAGCTCGCAAAGGTTAAATTACAAACTTTAATAATATTTTTTATATATTTTGATTTCTTTGCGTGCTTAGCGAGCTTAGCGTGACAAATTTTCTGATTGGTAACTATATAGCCGTGTGCTTTTTAATATATTTTTTTACCGGGTAATGGTGACTTTAAACTGAAAAATACTCAACTCGGACGTTCGCGCCGCGTAAGCGGCGCGAATCCGATATTATGTTGATTATAAACCTTATTATTTGATATAATAATCTATACTTGTCCAAAAATATTATTTTGGACAGCTGTAATTATATTAATTTTTAAAACGCTTTAAATTATGAGGAAATTATGAATATTGAAAATTATGTTTCAGACGTATGTAAACACGCACAAAAAGCATCACGAATTCTTGCTAATCAAAGACCTGATGATAAAAACAAAACACTTCGCGCAATGGCAGATTTAATTCTTGCTGAACATGAAACAATTAAAGTAGAAAATATAAAAGACCTTGATGCAGGGAAGAAAAAAGGACTCTCTAAAGCTATGCTCGATCGACTTGAATTAACAGATACACGAATACAGTCGATGGCGACGGGATTGCGTGAAGTTGCTGATCTAATCGATCCGGTTGGAGAAATTCTTGATAAGAAAAATCGTCCGAGTGGAATTGAGATCACAAAAATTCGGGTTCCAATAGGAGTAATTGGTATAATTTATGAATCGCGGCCAAATGTTACGGCAGATGCTGCGGGGCTGTGTTTAAAGTCCGGCAATGCTGTAATTCTTCGTGGCGGCAGTGAAGCTTTTCATTCAAATTTAATTATTTCAAACATTTTGCGTGCAGCGTTGAAAAAAACAGGTTTGCCGGAAGACTCTGTTCAGTTTATCGAAACAACTAACCGTAAAGCGGTTGACCATCTGCTTCACGCTGAAGAATATATTGATGTAATAATTCCGCGTGGCGGGAAAGGTCTTATAAAAAAGGTTGCAACAGAAAGCCGGATACCTGTTATCAAACATTATGATGGTATTTGCCATACTTATATTGCAAAAGGAGCTGACCTAGACAAAGCAATTGCTATAGCGTTTAACGCTAAAGTGCAGCGTCCGGGAGTTTGTAACGCGATGGAGAATCTTCTTATTGACAAAGAAATAGCAGAAAAAATTCTTCCTCCATTGTTTTTAAAACTCAGAAAAGCCGGCGTTGAAATTCGCGGCTGTGAAGAAATTTTGAAAATTGATCCTTCGGCAATTCAGGCAACTGAAGAAGATTGGAGAACTGAATATCTTGACCTGATTCTTTCAGTAAAAATTGTTGGTAATCTTGAAGAAGCAATTGATTTTATTAATGAATACAGCTCTCATCATTCAGATGCAATTGTAACCGAGGATCATTATGAAGGAGCACATTTTCTTCAATCAATTGATTCAGCAACTGTTTATGTGAACGCAAGCACGAGATTTACAGATGGAGGTGAGTTTGGTATGGGTGCGGAAATGGGTATAAGCACGGATAAGCTTCATGCACGTGGACCTGTAGGGTTAGTAGAATTAACATCCTATAAATATATGGTTCGTGGTAATGGGACAGTGAGGAAGTGATTACATTTTGGATTTTGGATTTCTGATTTTGGATTTCGCGCTGGCGCCAGGTGTATGCCGGGTTCCCAGCGCGAGCAGTGGATTGATGGATTGATGGAGTAATGGAGTGATGGATTGATGGATTGATGGAGTGATGGAATGATGTGACGTCGCGCGGAGCTCCCGCTCCGCGAAAAAAGAATGAAGTAACATTTATTGTCTATGACACTCGACAAATATTGTTGAATGCGGATTGCCAGAGTCGTCAATCTCCGCGATGCCATCGCCGGTGCCTTCAGCAATTCCTAATCCACGAATAAATACTTTACTTATCCCATATGTTGCGAACAAAATACAGTGTCAGGCACGGACATTACGGACATTAAATAAATAATGAATAATTATTCATTATAGTAAATTTCAATTTGCTACGCCTGCTTTTTCAGCCATTTCGATAAAACCTTTCCGCATGGATTTATCTTTTATTTTATCTTTGTTTTTATAAAATTCCTGAATAATTTCTTTTCTTGCCGGCCATCTTATTCCTTCAACTATGCCCATTGTCCCATTTTTCTTATATATTTTCGGGTTTTTGCCAAGTACATTTCCCATTAATTCTATTAATTTAAATGATTTTTGTTTGTTCATATAATCAATAACTTTTGGCACATCTTCTTTTGTCATTACTTTACCGTAAGCCTCGCCGAAAGTCGCAGAAATATTATTTTCAATTTTATATTTATCTTCGTCAGGATTACGTTGAAGAATCTGCCAATAAGCTTCCTTACATTCAGGAGCGGGTTTTTGTTTGATTGGCTTTAAATATCTGTCAGGAAACATGCCTGATTGGGGTTTTTCTCCGGTAAGGTCTTCCGCTTTTTGCAATAATTCAGGCAATTCCAATAACTTCTTTGGATTATCATACGAAAAAGATTCAAGTTTTGTTTTCACTACTGCCACTTCTTCTTTAAATTGTTTTTCAGCTTTTTTCTTATCATAACCGGCACCTTTTAATCGCTTGTTCCAGTTTTCATATTGCATACATTTTTGGCGAAAAGATTTTATCATTCCACTAATTTCACTTTTTGTAGAATATTTCGCAGTTTTTGGATAATATTTTTTGTATATTTCATAAGCTTTGTCAGAAGGTTGCATTTGTACACCGAATAATAAAATCTCTATTATAGCAGTATTGGTTTCATGTTGAAGTAATGCTTCGATTTCCGGAAGAGGTGTTTGGGCAAAAAAAGACTGCAAGCAATTTCTCACAGAACAATTTAACTTGTCAACAGGAGGAATTTCACCAGATTTGAATTTATTTAAAAAATAGCCTTCTTGGGTTGTGTTACTAAGTAATCTGAAAATCGCCAAATACTGTGATATTATTTGAGGTTCGCCCGACAAATTATCATCGACTCCGCTTAATGAATAAGAAAGAACCAAATATGTTGGAACTTTCCAATTGTTTGTATCATTTAGGTAATCTAATAGTACTACACTTGTTTCATGAGGATAAAGCTTGGAAAAACGTTTCGCAAAAAAGCAAATATTATCAACAGCGTTGATTTTATATTTATATTTATTACCTTCAGACTTATAAATATCTTTTTCAGTTTCAATTATGGCGTGAATTATTTTTGATATATTCTGCGTTGCTACGATTCCAACATCAATTTTGCCTGTATGATTTGTTTGCTCCCTAAGATTAGCAGTAATATTTTTATTGATGTTTTCAATAAGCAATTCTTTGTCTATATCTCTAAGACGATTATCAACATTCCCTGCTTGTAAAGAATTAACAAACAATTTGCCAAAGTTGTTAGTTTGGCTAAAAGCAGAGAAAGAACTCAAAAGAGTAAATATAATAAACAAACAAATAATTTTCATTTTCATCTCCATTTTTATAATATTATAGCATTTTTAATGCCAAAATATAAGTAACCTTGAACAAGAAAGATAGAAATCATAATAAGCAACTAATGAACAAGCAATGTACATGTTGCTAACAAAAATTGTTCCGAGCCTTGTTCCTTGGACAAATTGGTTTACTGGATTTTTGCAAATTCCATGCAATTTCATAATATCGTAAATAAAATTTTTGCATTTTTTGATATAATATTAAATTAATGCGTGACCGAAAACCATTATTTTTAGAAAAGCAAAATAAGAACCACCCCACCCAGCAGCGCGGGTTCCGAGAGAGGGGATTAGGAGGGGAGTTTAATGGACCTAATGGACCCGGTGGACCCGATGGACTAATAGACTTTGGATAACCGCCCCGCATACGCCCCGAAATTCTCCGGGCACGCGGGCGCTTCGCGAACACTGAACATCGAACACTGAACATCGAACACCGAACACCGAACACCGAACACCGAACACCGAACACCGAACACCGAACACCGAACACCGAACACCGAACACCGAACACCGAACACCCAATAATGAAATGAATTTCCTAACACCTAAACATTGAATTATGAAAAGAAATAATGAATAAATTTATAATGAAAGAACCGAGAAAATAAATTGAGTTTGAAAAACTCAATTTCCTCCGAGCGCCACTTAACAAAAAAACAGGAAAGCGCCACCTGATAACTGATAACAAATAACTATTAACGACAAAATGAATTACACAAATCGAAGGAAGGAAGTATTGAATCGGATGAAAAGAACCGGGATCAATGCATTTTTAATTTCGAATCCTGTAAATATTTTTTATTTAACAGGATTTAACAGTTCTAATGTATTTATTTTTTTAACTGATAAAAAAACATTTCTTTTTACAGATTTCAGATACGAAGAAGTTGCGCGAGAATTATGCAAAGATCAAAACATAGAATTTATTATTTTGAATAAAAAACTTACGCACCTTTTAAAAAGTTTAATTAAAAAATACGAAATTAAAAAAATCGCGTTTGAAGCTGATGATCTTAAAGTTGCCGCTTTTAACTCCCTGAAAAAAAATACGCGGAAAATTAAATGGATTGAAGCAGAATCATGGATTAGTGATGTTCGTAAAAATAAAGATAATGATGAAATCAAAATAATTAAAAAAGCTGTCCTGGTCGCTGAACAAGGATTCAAATCCATAAAAACAAAAGAATGGATCGGTTTAACCGAAATCGAAGCGTCAGACCTTTTAGCCGAAAAAATAAAAATTGCCGGGAAAAAAATAGGAGTTCGCGCTGTTCCTTCATTCGATTTCGTTGTCGCTGCCGGCGCTAATGCGGCGGTACCGCATCACTCTCCTGACAATACGATTATAAAAAACAATGATATGCTTAAAGTTGATTGGGGAGCGAAAGTTGAAGATTACTGTTCAGATATGACCCGCACACTTTATTTTGGTAAGCCACCGGCAAAATTTAAAAAAATATACAATACAGTTTTAAGAGCAAACAAAGCTGCAATTCGTGCTGTTCGTTCAGGTGTGATATTAAAAAACATTGACGCGGCAGCAAGAAAAATAATTAACAAAGCGGGCTACGCTAAAAATTTTGGTCATGGAACCGGACATGGTGTTGGTTTAGAAGTTCATGATGGTCCCGGTCCTTCACCGAGATGTGTTACTCGTGCATCGAAAGGGATGGTAATAACAATTGAGCCCGGGATATATATTCCGGGATGGGGAGGAGTAAGGATTGAAGATATGGTTTTGGTGACATCAAAAGGTGCTGAAGTATTAACAAGGCTGTGCCGGTGAGGTTAACTTGCAGGCACAGCTGAGTAAATTTGACCCGAAAGTCAAATTTATGGGTATAAGGAATTAAATTATAAATAAATGTTTTGTTGATGTTGGCCATGCCGAAATTATTTAACGATTTAATGATGTGGTGATTTCAATTCTGTCCAACGAAGTAACGCCGTACTCGCGTTCATCATTTTAATACAAATTCAATTTCTTTAACTTGGCGAGCTTTGCGCCTTTGCGAGAGTGAAAAATTATATTAAAGAACACACTGCTATGTAGTTATCAATCAGAAGATTTATCACCCCGGCATACACGGGGCACGGCGCTAAGCTCGCTAAGCCCCCCAGCATTCGCGGGGCACGGCGCAAAGGAATTTTATAGAAATTCTTTTTATCCCCCCATTAATATAAAACAATTTCAAATCTTTTATATTGACAAAATCATGGTCGGCATAATCATTTTTTAATACAGAGAAGATTTTA
>JAUVKG010000180.1 GCA_030596365.1 Chlamydiota bacterium
ATTGTTCCTCAGCGTGAAGTACTTTACACACTCAAGCAAATTAATTATGAAGGATATGTAATAGTGCTTTATCAGGGGAGTGAAGAACCCGCAGTCGGAATAGAAAGAAGTAGTAATTATTTGAAAACAATGCTTAAAGAAATAAAAAAATAAGTAATTCACCAATCCAAAACGGATCATGGCAACAAAAATTAGATTAAGAAGAACAGGAACAACTAACCTCGCACTTTACAGGATAGTTGTAGCAGATGCCCGCTCACCACGTGACGGCAGATTTATTGAAAATATTGGGCACTACGACCCTCGTAAAGAAGGCAAAGAAAAAGTTGTAGTTAATATGGAACGTCTGAAATATTGGCTTAGCGTTGGAGCACAAATGACTGAATCAGTTATTCCTCTTGTAAAAGCGCAGGGTATTGAAATACCTGTGAAGAAAAAAGGAAGATCGCGTTCCAAGAAAGTTAAGCCAACTCAGACTAAACCGGCTGAAATTAAAACAGAGTCAGTTGAACAGGTTAAAGAAGAAACTGAAGCGACTGCCGCTGAAGAAACTTCTGCCGCAACTGAATAATTAATTTCCGCATGCAGAAACTCCTGAACGGAATGAAAATTGACGTTCTTACTCTCTTTCCCGAAGTAGTACACGCGTACCTGAAAGAAAGTATTATTAGAAGAGCTGCCGAACGGGAAATCGTTGAGATTAATGTACATAATATAAGGGATTACAGTTCAGATAAACATAAAACGGTCGATGATTCTCCTTATGGAGGCGGACCGGGAATGGTACTGAAGCCCGAACCGATCTTTGAAGCGTTTGATAAAAATGACTTGTGGGATGGAAGGAAAATATTTCTTTCTCCTCAGGGAAATTCACTCAATCATAACATGGCGGCCCGCTTGTCGGCTGAAAAACATATTGTCATTCTTTGTGGTCATTACGAAGGTGTTGACCAAAGAGTTTGCGATAAGATGGATGAGGAAATATCTATAGGCGATTATGTTATAAGCAATGGCGCGGTAGCATCGATGGTGCTTATTGATGCAGTTGTCCGTCAGATCCCGGAAGTTCTCGGCAACAGTGAAAGTGTTGGAAAAGATTCTTTTGCGAACGGGTTGCTTGAATATCCTCAATACACTCGTCCCGCGGAATTCCGGGGTGAAAAAGTTCCTGAGATTCTTCTTGGCGGCAATCATGAGAAAATAGAAGGATGGAGGCGCACGCAATCATTGAAAAAAACGTTATTAAGGCGGCCGGAATTATTAGAAATAGCAAATCTTTCTTGCGAAGATAAATTAATAATAAAAAAAATCAAACAGACTATTTAGTAATTTATATTGAAATAATAAAATGAATATATTAGAAAAAATACCAAACCAAATTAGAGAAAAAGAACTTCCTGCGTTTAATGTCGGGGATACTGTAAAAGTTCATCAGAAAATTATCGAGGGCGAAAAAGAACGCGTACAGATATTTTCAGGAATCGTAATCGTTCGCAGAGGACACGGCTCAGGCGAAACATTTACAGTACGAAAAGTAACATTCGGAGAAGGTGTCGAACGTATCTACCCTATTAATTCCCCGAACTTAGTTACAGTAGAAGTTATTCGTCATGGAAAAGTTCGCCGTGCCCGTTTACGTTATTTACGTGACAGGGTTGGTAAGCGTGCCAAAGTTAAAGAAAGACGCATCAGGGCAAAATAAATTTGTATTTTTATTTCATTAATAATTTTTATTATTAAAGAAATGTTTTTACAAAAATGTACGTAATTATTAATAACTTGAACAAAGAGATTCCCGATGGCTTCAGACGATATGATTCTTGATATTCTAGTGGAAAACGGTAAAATTACCGATGAACAAATTGAAAAAGCAAAAGCCGAAGTCGGTGTTCGAGCAAGTACCGTTATCGGTGTTTTAGTTGTCTTAGGCGCGTTACATGAAAAAGAACTGGTTTCTTTTCTTGCTGATTATTTTTCAATGGAGGGAATCGAAGTAGCTGACCATACTATCGAACCTGAGGTCCTTGACTTAGTTCCAGCGGTTTTCGCTCGCGATAATATGATTATGCCAGTTAGATTTGGTGCAGGTGTTCTTACCATTGCTATGACTAACCCGATGGATGTTGACACGATTGACAATCTGACGGTTGAGCTTGGCAGAAATGAAAAAACAGCTGATTTACAAATAGAAACTCTTGTCGCGGGACCTGTTGATATTCAAAACGCTCTCGATTTATATTATAGAGGTCAACAGCTCGCTTCGGCGGTGGAAGACGCTTCAGAAGACGATTACGACCAGGCACTTAAAGGTATCGGTGATATGGTTCAGGGAGATGAGGGAGATGAAGTTCCTATTATTCGCTTTGTATCCGCGGTTATTTCTCAGGCATATCATTTGAGAGCAAGTGATATTCATATCGAACCTCTTGAAAAAAGAGTTAGAATAAGATACAGAATTGACGGCGTTCTCATTGAAATGGAATCTCCTCCAAAACGTCTTCAAGGTCCTATTATTTCCAGAATTAAAATTATGTCGGGAATGAATATGGCTGAAAGACGCGTGCCGCAGGACGGACGTATTAAATTTGCTGTTGATCAAATCACTCTCGACCTTCGTGTCTCGGCTCTTCCGGGAACGCATGGAGAAAGTGTTGTTATGCGTATTCTTGACAAATCTTCTCTTATGCTTGGACTTGAAGAGCTTGGTTTTTTAAAAGAAGACGAAATGATATTCCGCCGCCTCATTGATTTACCTAATGGTGTTTTACTTGTTACAGGTCCGACAGGAAGTGGTAAAACGACAACACTGTACGGCTGTCTCAATTTCCTGAATAAACCTGATGTTAAACTTGTTACTGTAGAAGAGCCGGTGGAATATATGTTGCCGGGAGTTAATCAGGTTCAGGTTAATAATGAAATTCATTTCGGCTTTCCTGAAGCATTAAGAGCTATATTGCGTCAGGCACCGAATATTATCATGGTTGGAGAAATTCGTGACCAGATAACCGCTGAAATTGCTACTCAGGCATCGCTTACAGGTCACCTTGTGTTTTCAACTCTTCACACAAATGATGCACCAAGTGCTGTAACCCGTCTTGTAGATATGGGCGTAAAACCTTTCCTCGTTGCGACTTCTATTATTGGTGTTATGGGACAGCGGTTAGTTCGTACTGTATGCCCTGAATGTAAAACTGAATATGTTCCGGATGAAAAAACAATTCATGCTCTTGGTCTTGAACAAGATTATATTGATAGTCATAAATGGACTCATGGGGCAGGATGTGACAATTGCGGCGGCAAAGGATATAAAGGAAGAAAAGGAATTTTTGAAATTATGGCTATTAGTGACGAAATTCGTCATTTAATTTATCAATCCGTTTCCTCTAACGAAATCAGAGATGCCGCAAGAAAAATCGGAATGAAAACCTTGCGTGAGGACGGACTGAAAAAAGCTGAACTTGGAATTACTACTCTTGAAGAAATATTACGTGTTACCGTGACTGATGCTGGATAAACTATCGTCTATAACAACTGTATAAAAATATTGATATGGCATTTGATACCGAAACATTGGGACAAGCGTTGATTGACCAGAAAGTCATCACGAGTGAACAATTAACTCAGGCACTTGAAGAAACCGAGCGCACCGGGAATCCTCTTGAAACTGTTCTGACCGATATGGATTTTGTAAAACTTGACGTTATTCACGAGGCAATAGCCAGTGCGTTTGGAATGCCGATGGTTACATTGGATTTTAAGAAGATAGATGAGGAAATATTAGATATAATTACTCCTTCTTCTGCTGAATTGCATAGAATGGTTCCCTTTGATAAAAAGGCTGATGGGTCTGTTAGTGTTGCCGTTGCAGATCTCGAAAACTTATCCGCAATTGATGACCTTCGATATACTCTTAATGTTGATGTTACAGGCGCCCTGACAACTGACGAACAAATTGAAAAAATCCTCGAAGATTACTATAGAAAAAAAACTGAATCAATTGCTGAGCTGATCGGTGACCTCGAACAGGTTAAACCTGAAGATATCGGCGATGAAGAAGACTCTGCTGCTTCTGCTACAGGTCCCGTTGTAAAATTGCTTGAACTTGTTCTTGTTCAGGCGGTTAAAGATGGAGCCAGTGATATACATTTCGAACCGTTTGAAGATGTGTTCAAAATCAGGTATCGCGTGGATGGTTCGCTTTATGAACTCGTTCCGCCGCCGAAACATCTTGCTCCTGCGCTCACATCACGTATTAAGGTTATGGCCGGTCTTAAAATTGCTGAAAGGAGACTTCCGCAGGATGGACGTATAAGCACGCGAATAGCTGGTAGGGTAATTGATCTTCGTGTATCAACACTTCCTACTGTTTTTGGAGAGAGTGTTGTTGTACGTATTCTTGACCGTGAAAGTGTAAAACTCGAGCTTGCTTCGCTTGGATTTGAAAAAGATGTTGAAGATCAGCTTAGTGAAATTATTTTGAGACCTAATGGTATTATCCTTGTAACCGGCCCTACCGGTTGTGGAAAAACTACTACTCTTTATGCCTGTCTTGCTGCTCTTAATACTATTGATTCAAAATGTATTACAACAGAAGATCCTGTTGAATATGATGTAGAAGGTATCGTTCAGGTTCCTATTAATGAAGCTGTAGGTTTAACATACGCGAGATCGCTTCGCGCTATCTTACGACAGGACCCGGACAGAATAATGGTTGGAGAAATCCGTGATCTTGAAACAACTCAGATCGCTATTCAGGCATCACTTACAGGACACATGGTTTTATCGACTCTTCATACAAATGACGCACCAACAACTGTTACCCGTTTAATTGATATGGGAACCGAACCTTTCCTTATCAGTTCAACTATTGAAGTTATCGTTGCTCAAAGATTAGTTCGTAAAATTTGTGAACACTGTAAAGAAGAATATCAACCAACCGAAGAGGATTTCATGCGATTGGCTATGCCAAAAGAAAAAACTGAAGGTATGAAATACTATCGAGGTAAAGGATGCCCGCATTGCCATAATAGTGGCTATCGCGGCAGAACAGGAATCTTTGAAATGATGCGCGTAACCGACCCGATTCGTGAACTTATTAATGATAGAGCACCAGCTGTTGCACTTGGCGAAAAAGCCCGCGAGCAAGGCATGCGTGTTCTCCGTGAAGATGGACTTTTAAAAATAGGACGCGGCATTACTACAATTGATGAAATAACACGCAACACCGTTAATGCTTAAATAAAGGATAAGGGAATGAGTAAAAAACCTGCAACAAAAAAATCAAAAAAAAATATCGCTATCGGCGGTCCAAAGAAAGCAAAACCAGCCGATATAACACTCTTTACCAGACAGTTGGCAACTCTGCTTGATGCAGGTCTGCCGCTTGTCAGAAGTATTAGAATCCTTCAGGATCAACAGTCCGACGGCAGCCAGTTGAAAATAGTTCTCCGGGATGTCGCCTCCAGTGTTGAAGGTGGCAAAACTTTCTCGGATTCCCTTTCGAAATATCCGAAAGTTTTCGACGGCCTGTTTGTCAATATGGTACGAGCCGGTGAAGCGGGTGGTGTTTTGGAAACGATTTTAAATCGTCTTGCTGATTTTTCTGAGAAATCGGAAAAGCTCAAGAAGAAAGTTAAATCAGCAATGACTTATCCGGCGGTTGTATTAAGTATTGCCGGTATCGTTGTTGTTTTCCTTTTAACATTTGTAGTTCCGAGATTCCAAAGTATGTTTTCTCAACAGGGGAAAGAACTTCCGGTTATCACTCAAACTCTTATTGATATTTCAAACGCAATGAAAGGATTTGTAATGCTCGAGAATCCTATCGTTACAATCGTTGGTGTCGGTGTTATTATTGGAGCAATTGCCGGTATCAAATTCCTCCTTAAAACTAAAGGTGGTAAATATACGATTGACTCTTTTAAAATTAATGCTCCGATCTTTGGAGAATTAGTGAAAAAAGTTATCGTAGCTCGATTTACAAGAACTCTTGGTACTTTAATCGCGTCAGGCGTTCCGATTCTACAGGCTTTAGATATTGTTGGCGATGCCGTTGGTAATGCTGTTGTGGCTAAAGCTATTGACAGTGTTCATGCTTCGATTAAAGAAGGTGAATCTATTGTTGCACCGCTTCGCGAAAGTGGAATCTTCGACCCTATG
>JAUVKG010000027.1 GCA_030596365.1 Chlamydiota bacterium
TGTTCCGCGACAAATTTTGCGTCAGCGGCAGCAATATGCAGCATACGTCCCGCGTTTGCAATTGCTGAATCGAAAGAAATTACATTTATTTTTCTTTTCATCGCTTTTTTACAAACAGGGATAAGCGCGTCAGGATCATTCGCGGATATTATTATTGCGTCAACCCGCTGGGCGGTTAAAGCTTTTATAACATCTGCCTGCCCTTCCGCGGTAGAAGTTGCCGGCGCGTTAAAGATAAGTTTTATATCCCCGGTTTCTTTTGCTGCTTCGAGTCCTCCGTCTCTAACTGCTTCAAAAAAAGCATTACCGAGTGATTTAGGAACTAAACCAATGCGATATGTTTTAGCGGAAAAAACATTGTTTGTGAAAAGAACTACTATTACGGGTATAATAATTTTAAGAAAATTCATTTTTAATCTCACTTTTTAGGTTAATTAGAAATTAGCTCAATTTAAAATATCTTCGCGTATTTATCTATATTGCTCTTGTCAAAAATAAACGGCTTGCCCATCGATGTATTGTTGTCTTTATCAACTGTGAACTTCCCCATTCGACCTGTGTCATAAACTACTCCCGGTTTTGGTTTTTTACCTGTAAGAATTTCATGAGTGATTTTGACTACCACGTATCCAAAATCAACAGGATTCCATAGATGAAATGATTTAACGGCGCCTTTATGAACGTATGGCGCCATTTCCGACGGCAAACCAAGTCCTGTAACATAAATTTTACCTACCTTTTTCTGGTCAACTACCGCTTTTGCCGATGCAGCGATACCGATTGTTGTAGGAGAAAGAATACCTTTTAAATTAGGATATTTATTCATTAGTGAAATCGCCTCACGATAGCTTTTATCAGGAAGCGCATCTCCATAAACTATATCAACAAGTTTCAGTTTTTTATATTTCGGATTATTTTTGAGAAGCTTTTTCATCTCAGCAATCCATTCATTCTGATTACTCGATTGCGGCATTTCAGTCACAATCGCTATCTCACCACCTTTACTACCAATAGCATCTAAAATCAAATCAAGTTCCTGTTCCGCGATAAATTTTGTGTCAGCGGCAGCAATATGCAGCATACGTCCCGCATTTGCAACTGATGAATCGAAAGAAATTACATTTATTTTCCTCTTCATCGCTTTTTTACAAACAGGAACAAGTGCGTCAGGATCATTCGCGGAAACTACTATCGCGTCAACCCGCTGGGCGGTTAACGCTTTTATAACATCTGCCTGACCTTCCGCGGTAGAAGTTGCCGGCGCGTTAAAGATAAGTTTTATATCCCCTGTTTCTTTTGCGGCTTCGAGTCCCCCGTCTCTAACTGCTTCAAAAAAAGCATTACCGAGTGATTTAGGAACTAAACCAATGCGATATGTTTTAGCGGAAAAAACATTGTTTGTTAAAAGAACTACAATTACGGGTAAAACAATTTTAAGAAAATTCATTTTTAATCTCACTTTTTAGGTTACAAAAACTTCAAAGACCACAAGGACATCAAGGACCATAAAGACCTCATTCCAACAATTAGGATGCTGATAAACCCAGCATACGCGGGACAAGAGCGCGGCTTACTCCTTCACTCCATCCTTCGCACCTTCGCACCTTCCCACTTTCGCACCTTCCCACTTTCGCACCTTCGCACCTTCCCACTTTCGCACCTTCCCACTACTCACCACTCACTACTCACCACTCCATCACTCCATTACTCCATTACTCCACTCTTAAATCCTACCAACTGACATTCCGGTTTGGGTACTATTCCATACTCTTTTCGCACTAACTCCTGCATCTTTATCGCAAGATTTATAATGTCGGATGATGTCGCTGTGCCTGTATTAACAATCATATTAGCGTGCATGTGTGAAACCATCGCGCCTCCGACAGACAGTTCGCCTTTTATTCCCAATTTATCAAGATAATAAGCTATATGAATTTGCTTATTGTCATTAATTTCATCAGGAGAAAAATTCTGAAAAAAACTGCCGCAGGTGCGTTCTGTCGGATATTTATTTTCACGATGACGGATGATTTCAACACTTCTTCCCCGAGCGAAAGCTGTTTCTATATTGCCGACTTTTTTCAGTTTGAACACGGCGTCATAAAGAATCCATTCGTTATTATGTAGTTTTGATCTATCATAGCCGAAATCAAACCAATCGCAGAAAACTTCATTTATTTCATGAGTTTTTTTATTAATAACCCGCGCGCTGACAAGAAATTGTGAAAGCAGAAATTCAAAATAATGAATGTTAATAAATACCGCTCCGCCGATTGTTCCGGGTATTCCACTGAATTCTTCAAATCCAATCAAATTATTATCGAGAGAAAAATCAATAAAATCCTGTATTCCTGTTCCACCGCCTGCACGAACGAGAGTATTATTCTCATCAGCTGAGGAAATAATTTCACAGTTTGTATTTGCTGATTTGATTACCAGACCATTAAATCCGTCATCACTGATCAAAATATTTGCACCGCAACCGAGTAAAAAAACATTGCAGTTCTTTTTTTCATCAGCAAATTCGAGGGCGAGTTTATAATCCTCTATTGAATCAGGTTCGGCGTAATAGCGTGCCGCCCCCCCTGTTTCGAACCAGGTTTTATCATTTAGAGGTATATTTTCCAGAATTTTCATATAAGATATTTTTTTCAACTATTTTCCCTGAAATATATTTATGTAAAATGCTTGTAATAAATGATTGATAAGGTAATCCTTCTTCAATAGCTTTGGCTTTGATGTTATTCAAATCCTTTGAAGAGATTCTTATGTTAATTCTCATATCTTTTTTTAGAGTATTATGTGCAATTTTCTGTAGTTTTATCTTTTCTTCATTAATATTAGGCACAGAAACCCACTCATCATTCTCAAAAGAAGTTAAAATATCTTTTTCTTCCTGTGATAGCTTAATTTTTTCCATTTTAATCCCTCAAATATTTTTTTGTAGCTTTACGACTTGGAATAATTGTTTTAAAAAAAATTTCCTCATTATTTTCTGCAAAAGGAACTAGATAAATGTAATCGTTAATATTTATAATTGCCATCTTTTGATTAAAATATTTATTTTTATTAGGATGTTTAATTATTTCCAGAATATTATTTTGATCGAATTGTAAAGCTACCTCCTCGAAAGAAATATTCCTTTCAATTTTTAACAATTCATTTTTTCTGTTATTCCAGTTAATTATCTTCATTACAATTATTATATGACAATGTATGCCTATTGTCAAGCATATATTCGTGATAATTCGTGTCCAATATTTTTTTATTAATACAAAATAATTTAATTTCTTATGTTTTCTTATGTCCCTTATCCGCGAGCGCCTTTGGCCTCGGGAAAGTTGTGGTTCAATTTATTTATAATATAATATTTATTTTACAACACGAGTTTTCATTAACTAAAAATCCTTTTTATATCATTAGTGTCTATTTGTGTTCATTAGTGGTTAAAAAAGATTCATTCGTGACTAAAAAGATTCATTCGTGGTTTTATTTGTTGAAAACTTTTTTTATAAATTCATCCTTTTCAAGAATTCCCATACCGCCGTTTTTACATGATTCTTCATCAAATACTTTTACATCATCAGCCTCTTTTTCCGGATTGTAAATTAAAAACGGTACGGCTTCACGGGTATGGATTCGCAACTCACAAGGTGTAAAATGATCAGGTAAAATTGCTATCGTAATTTCATCATCTATTTCTGAAAATTTGGAGATTGCTCTTTCCAAAAGCCGTTTGTCAAAATATTCAATGGTTTTAATTTTTAAAGCTGCATCACCTTCGTGACCGGCTTCATCGCTTGCTTCAATATGACAAAAAACAAAGTCATGATTTTTCAGAGCTGAAATACATGCATCAGCTTTACCTTCGTAATTTGTGTCATAAAGCCCTGTTGCGCCTTCGACATTAATTACATCAAGTCCGGCATATTTCCCGAGACCTTTTATGAGATCAACGGCAGAAATCGCTGCACCTGTTTTTCCATAAAGTTCGGCATAAGTTTTCATCTTAGGTTTTTTACCTGCCGACCACGGCCAGATATAATTAGCTTTATCTTTTCCCTTTTCCGCGCGATTGATATTAACCGGATGATTTTCCAGCACCGCATTAGATTTTAAGATTAAATTATTTAAAAAATTGCTTGTATATTCATCACCGCTGATCATCAAGCTTTTTATTTCCTCATTTGGATAATCATGCGGTGGAACACATTTTATTTTTTTTGAAAACTTCTCGTCTTTGATAACAAGAAGATGGCGGTAACTTACTCCCGGATAGAATTTTGCTTTTTCCGAACCGATTGTTTTATTCAACTCCTCAATTAAAATTGCTGCTTCTTCACTTGATATATGGCCTGCACTGTGATTTTTTATTCTCCCGTCTTCAACACACATTAAATTGCAGCGTAGCGCAACTTCATCATCGTGAATCGATACTCCCATACTTGCAGCTTCAAGAACACCGCGACCCTCAAAACATTTTTCAGAATCATAACCAAGAACGGAAAGATTAGCTACCGCGCTTCCTGTCGGCATATTATCCGGGATAGTTTGAAATAAACCGCATCTTCCTTTTGCGGCAAGCGCATCAATGTTTGGTTTTTCAGCGACCATAAGAGGAGTCTTTCCACCAAAATTTTTGAGTGGATAATCCGCCGCGCCATCAATTAGGAAGACAATATATTTCATAATTTGACATTTGACATTTGACATTTGACGTTAATCCTTTTAAGGCATCAATTCAACAATTCACTAACGTCTAACGTCCAGCGTCAAGGGTTATTAAATATTTCTTAAACTCACTATAATCACACGCCAACTTTTCATAATGCTCTTCCTTTTCCATCGCTTCTTTCATGGACTCAGGTAAAGGAGGATCTATGTTTATAACTTCACGAATAACTTCAGGAAATTTAGCCGGATCCGCTGTTTCAATACATACAACAGGCGTGCTGTCGGAAGTTTCTAACCGATAGTTCTCCATCGCTTTTAATCCTACCGCACCGTGCGGTTCAACGATCACGCCATATTTTTCATAAACTGATTTTATTTCCTGTTTTGTTTCTTCATCGGTAATCGAATAAGCCGCCATATCTTCATGTATTTTCCCCATATCAGGCAGTTTATTTATATTACCTTTTTCGTCCATAATTCCGCCATACAGAGCTATAAGTCTGGATAGATTACTTGGATGGCCGACATTCATTGCGTTAGAAATACAATTTAATGACGGCTCTATTTTTTCATAAATTTGTGTTTTAAAAAACCTTGCTACTTCATCATTCTCATTTACCGCGACGATAAATTTTTTAATTGGCGTTCCCATTTTTTTGGCAATAAGTCCGCCCATCAAATTCCCGAAATTTCCTGACGGAATACAAACATTAATTTCTTCACCACATTTTAAATACGCGTAGACATAATAAACAATCTGCGGCATTAATCTCGCAAAATTGATTGAATTAGCAGAACTTAAATTTAAACCGCTAAGGTCAGAATCTACAAACGCGTCTTTCACAAGCGCTTGACAATCATCAAATTTTCCGTCAATTGAAACAACAGTAATGTTATCTCCGAGGGTCGTCATTAATTTACGCTGCCGATCGGTAACTTCTTTTTCAGGAAAAAGAACTATGAGCTTTATGCTGTCACATCCGTGAAAAGCATTTGCTACCGCACTGCCTGTATCGCCCGATGTAGCGGTAAGAATAAGAAGTCTTCTGTTTTCTCGTTCGAGGAATAATTCCATCAAGCGTGCCATAGCTCTTGCTGCAAAGTCTTTAAATGCTGCTGTTGGTCCTCGATCAAGTCGCATAATAAAGATATTAGAATCGATTTTTTCTATTGGCACGGGGAAATTATAAGCCTCGTCACAGATTTGTTTTAATTCATCATCAGAAACAAATCCATCGAGAAATTTTTTCAGTATCGTAAAAGCAATTTCAGGATAGTCGGCATTCTTAAGCCGATCGAATTCCGCCTCGGATAAAGTTGGAATATGATCGGGCATATAGAGCCCTTTATCAGCAGCAAGGCCTTTGAGGATAGCGTCTTTAACATTAACGTTCGGCGCTTTTAAATTAGTGCTGTAAAAGTTTATTTTTTTCATTTTTTAATTATTAATTATTTATTATTATATTGTATTGAAAACAATAGAGTTTTTCAAGGACAGCATGGAGCAATAAAACACTTTCAAACATACAAAAGATTCTTTCCAAGTAACCTCTACTTAAGGCTTATCCGAAAAGGGGCTGACAAAAAAACTCCCCTCCTTACCAAGGAGGGGTGGCCGATAGGCCGGGGTGGTTCTCGCATTGGTAAGAATTTTTTGGTAAAAGCGAGCGAAATCTTCCCGATTAGGATAAAATTTGGTTGGTTATTTGTGAAAGATCTTTTGTTAAAATGAGAACCACCCCGCGCTAAAGCGCACCCCTCCTTAGTAAGGAGGGGATTTTAGGAAATTATTCTTACAAAATACCTTTTCGACCAGTGTCTATTAAACCTGACCGCTTTACGGTTAGGTTTACTTCTTGACATAAATTGTAAATACTGATAATATTTCATACATAAAATCAGAATAAATCAAATGGCTTTTATATTAGAACATACAGATAAATTCTCTTCCGCAAGATGTGGCTCGTTAACCACAAAACACGGCGAGATTAAAACTCCAATATTTATGCCCGTGGGTACTCGCGCGGCGGTGAAAACTTTAACACCGGTCGTTATTGAACAACTTGGCGCGCAGATAATTCTTGGAAATACTTATCACCTCCTTATAAGACCCGGACCCGATATTGTAGAAAAAGCAGGAGGATTGCATAAATTCATGGCGTGGAATAAACCAATTCTTACCGATAGTGGCGGGTTTCAGGTTTACAGCCTTGGAGATTTGAGAAAAATCAGCGATAAAGGCGTTGAATTCCGAAGCCATATTGATGGCGCAAAACATTTTATCGGACCACTGGAATCAATGGATATCCAGCAAAAACTCGGTTCGGATATCGCTATGGTTTTTGATGAATGCCCCCCTTCAATGGCTAAACCTGAAGTTATTGCAAAAGCAGTTGAAAGGACTATAAGATGGGCAAAAGAATGCTTTGAATCAAATCAGAAATTTAATGAAAAAGGTAATGATCAACTCCTCTTCGGAATTGTTCAAGGCGGTACTTTAGATGAATTTCGTCTGAACTGCATTGAAGAACTCACAAAAATACCTTTCCCAGGATTCGCTATCGGTGGACTCGCTGTCGGCGAAAAACCGGAGGAAATGTATCGCGTTACCGAACTTTGCTGCAATAACCTCCCGGAAAACAAACCGAGATATCTGATGGGTGTAGGAAAGCCTGAGGATATTGTTGAATCAATCAAACGAGGGGTTGATATGTTCGACTGCGTAATGCCGACACGTAACGCGCGTAACGGCTCAGCATTTACAGATTTAGGAATGGTGCAGGTTAAAGCAGGACGCTTTAAAGATGACTTTACTCCCATTCAGGAAGGATGTAAATGCTATACTTGTAAAACTTTTACAAAAGCTTATGTGAGACATTTGTTAAATGTGGGAGAATCACTCGGAGGACAGCTTGTAACAATACACAACATACATTATTATCTTAAATTAACAAGCGATATTCGGAAAGCGATACAGGAAGATAAATTTTTGGAATTTGAAAAAGAATTCTATGAGAAAAAAATACAATGAACCACATAAGGAACATAAGAAAACATAAGAAATTAAATTATTTTATATTAATAAATAAATTGAACCACAGAGTTCACAACTAACGAAGTAACGTGTATTTCCACGATCATACACAGAAAATAAAAGTTATTGTATTTGAATTCTTAGTGCCTTAGTGTCTTCGTGGCGATAATTAAATAAATCTTATGTTTTCTTATGTTACTTATGTGGTAAAAAAATAATATTATGGCAAAGAAAAAACCTAAAACTCATCCCGGTACCTTAATTACTAACCGGCAGGCACGTAGAAATTATGAAATTCTCGAAACTCTGGAGGCGGGAATCGAACTGCGCGGAACGGAAGTAAAATCGCTTCGCAATCAGAAAGCGAATATGACTGACTCATTTGCCAGAATAGATAATGGGGAAATCAAACTTTATAATTTCCACATCAGTCCGTATGAACAGGGTAATCGATTCAATCACGATCCTTTACGTCCACGAAGATTGCTTTTACACAAGCGCGAGATCGCGCGTCTTTTTATTGAATCCGACCGCAAGGGTTCTTCTTTAATCCCTCTTCGTCTTTATCTTAAACAAGGAAGAGTAAAAGTAGAAATTGGGCTTTGTGTTGGTAAAAGACAATTTGATAAGAGGGAAGACATAAAGAAAAGCGAACACAATCGGGAAATGGCACGTGAAATTTCAAAAATAAATCGAAGGTGATTCGTAATCCGTAATCCGTGATCCGTAATCCGTGATCCGTTATTCGTTATTCGTTATTCGTAATCCGTGGATTAAGAAAGAAAAAATGAAATTAATTAATAAAAATTTATGTGTTCTTATGTACCTTATGTGGTTAAAAAATATTAATTGAATCCGTCAATCAATTTTTTCAAGTTCAATTTTTTGTATTTTCCCAAAATTATTTTCTTTACTTAAGTCAAGTTTCTTTTTTGTGTCAGCAGATTTTGAACTTCCATATTTTTTAGCTTTCATCAGTTCTTTTTTATTTACAGTTTTTGCTGATGCCTTTTCTTTTCCACCTGAAGACCTTATGGTTTGAGAAACCGGGGCAGCTAAAGGAATCGGCTCCAACTTTTTGGACATTTCATTTTTCCAGGCAGTTGAATCCGTTGTAGGTTCAAGTTGATCTGTTGAGTCAGAGTTTTTTTTGATTTCAGAAACATTGGGGATATTTTTAATCCGGTTTGCTGAGCCAGGAATAGTTTCAACATTGGAAATGATATTTTCTTCTTTTGCATTTGCAGGAAGAGATGTACTGCTTTTTTTAATTGCAGGAAGAGAAACTTCCTTTTCAGGTTTTTTTGAACCGGAGTCGCAGCCTTGAAAAACGATACAGAAAAGCACAATAATAATTGACAGTATTTTCATTATATTTTATCAAAAGTATAAAATCCAACCGTTTCAACGATTGAACTGAGCAGCGGCACAAAAAATAGGTACACAAGCTGTCTGCTCCAGTGATTTTGTTATTTGTTTTATTAATTTTTACCACGGAACACACAGAATACACGAAAAATATAAATTTCTTAATTCGTGGTATTTCGTGAAATTTGTGTCTCTCATTTTCTTTGCGGGCTTAGCGAACTTGGCGTGACATACATTTTTTTCTCTCGCCAAACGAAGTAACGTGTATTCCCACGACCAAAGCGCAAAACTCCCAGCATTCGCCGGGCGCGGCGCAAAGTTAATAAAAACAATTAATTATTTGTTAGATTTTTTTACTTTTCTAACACCATTTCGGAAATAACTTTTTACTACCAACCCAAAGCAAGATGCTTTGGTTACTATAAATAACATTCTTATGACAAACGGCGGAAAACAAGAGCACCGATTGCAAAAAGCAGAGAAATAATAATAATCGGTTCAGGAACAACAATTATATCTACATCATAAGATATCATCGGGTCCTCAATGCTTGTAAATCTTACCATACCTGTGCTGCCATCCGGCTGATCAATTGGAATTGTAATTGCAACATCCGTTGTATTGTTCAATAAATAGATACTATTAGTAACTGTTATCCAACCGGTCCCTGACATAGGCGCGATATTAACTGTTGCGCAACTTTCACTGCTTAATGTCACAAATTTCTGTGTGTCTATTCCTGTTACAAATTCTAATAGATTCGTATTAATATTAAAATCACCGCAAGGGCTTGTGACAATTACATTAACATTATAAGAGTAATTCGGAGAACAAGTGCTTACAAAAGAAATTGTGCCTGTTCCTGCTGCCTGATCCTCCGGGATAACTACAGGAATGCTATATCCGTTTCCTTCTAAACTTACTGAAGAAGGAACCGCAATCCATGGATCAGCGCTGCTGATATTTACACCCGTTACAAAAGGAGCGGAGACATTAATAAATTTTTGCGTTTCGCCTGTTACAAATTCAATCGTTGTTGGCGCAACTTCAAAAAATCCCGGACCAACTACTTCAACAGGTACATCATGACTCACTGTTGGCGTATCAATATTTGTAAAACTTATAAGACCGGTTGTTCCGGCAGGTTGAGCTGTCATAATGAAATCAACATATTTCCCGTCGTTGGTAAGGTAAACAGCTGAGTCGCCATCAAATGAAAGCCAACCTGCACCATCCTCAATAGTTGCCTGCACACCAACAGTAAGCGGAGAATAAGCTCGAACGGAGTCAGAATCAGCAGCGTCAGCCATAACCCACATTTTGGATTTGTTAAGTTCAAAGTATCCCGGTTCGAGTACAAAAACATCTTCATCGATAAAAACTGAAGGATCTGCGGCGGAAGAAAAACGTATTGTTCCGCTTGAAAGTCCAAAACCATTGGTTGTAGGCTGATCGGCAGGAACAGTTACAGGAACACTTACTGATGCATCGTTGCTGAGAGAAATTACAGGCTGAACAGATATCCAACTTTCATCAGCAACTGCATTAACATCCATTTCAAAAGGACTGCGAGCAATGAGGACCTGTTGTGTTTCTCCTTTGACAAGTACTACTCTGTCAGCATATACATCAAAGAAATTTGAAAGCGGAGTAATACCTGTTACGAGTACAGTTTCCGGAGTAACAATAAGTTCGCCAATACGATTTGTATCACTCCATATTACGCTGTTTAAATCGCCGACAAACGCATTGTCATAAGAATACATTAATTCATTTGTACGGTAAGGATTTGTTTGCGCGCCAGCGGGAACATTAACTGTTAAATTAATACCACCAAGATCTATTGCGCTGATATTCTCTGCTACAAAGATATCGTTATCAATTCCGCTATAATCCCTCATCCCATTAACATCCATCATTAAACCTACCCGTGCTTTACCAACGCCGAAAGTAACTCTGTCACCCAAAGGGCTATAGAAATGCAAAGAGCCATTACCATTTTCTCCCGGGGAAATGTCGCCTGTAAATTCTACGAAACCGGAAACTTCATCAGAATAACCTTTATAAAAAATACCATCACCGGATATAGCACTTTGCACAACATTTGTCCAAATCAAATCTGTGCCTCCTGTTGTGTCATATACGCTCATGAGAACAAAATCTCTAACAATCATAGTTCCGGAAAGATATCTTTTTAACCAATTGCTGTACCAACTTTCAACATAAGCGTTTGTAAGAACAAGATCCATATTAAAATATTCGCCTGCCATTGAATATGTACCGCGACTTTGTTCATTATTACAGTCATAGGTAGAGTTAACATACAAAGGCGGCTCGAAAGTATTTCCTTCGAACTGTCGTAAAAGTCCGCCATTATTAACAAATTTATTAACATCCTTAATTGAAGTTGAATCTCCAAACCAGCCCGGAGTAATCCAACCGTTACCGTTAAAATTAATATCATGACCATTGCCAAAAACTTCAACACTTTCATAGAGAAGGAATTCGGTAAACCCAACAGCATTACTTTCATTTGGAGGTGTAACACCCGCAATTATCAGGTCATTGCTTAAAATAATTTTTGTTGTTCCCCAGAAAATCATTGAAAGATCATTTAAACTTCCATCAGGATTAATTGGTCGCGCGTTAGTGAATACTATTGAAGAAGTATCTTTTGAAGGATCATCAAAAACAAACAAAGGAGTGCCGCTTTCTGTAAAATGAGCAACTTCATTTGTAACATGAAGAGATAGATCGGCAATAATTTTATCTGATGTAATCCAAACCTGGAACCCACCCAATGACTGTGTTTGACTGTTTGGAGGACTAAAGACCGCATGGTCGCCGGAAATAGTAGGCCATAATCCTGTATTGGCCAAATCAGTAGGCATCCATCCGTTTGTTACTTCCCAGATAAAAGCACCATCCTGTATAATATCCCATTTATAAGTATCCGGAGTTCTTGCGTTTGCTGTTGTTGAAGCAACTGAAGCAAACATAGCGATTAAGAGAATTGAAAGAGCAAGTTTTTTCATGGTTTTGTCCTTTGTGGTTTAGTTATATTGTTATTTAGTATAGTTAATAGTAATAGATTATACTATTAATTGTAAAATAAGTCAAATTTTATTCCTTTTTCAAATAATACCCCGGCGTATCCGAAATCCTCCGGGCGCTAATGTAAATCCAAAATCCCAAATTCAAAATCCAAAATAAATTGGGTTCCGGCACCCCTACACCAATAACGGAAAAAGAATAAGGATTGTTAAAATCATCAGAATTTGTTAATTGTACCTGACCGGTAATAATTCCCACCCCTTCCGGCGCGAATTCCAACTTAAGCTCAGTTGAAGAACCAACCTGAATAATTGAAGCGGGATATTCTACAATAGAAAATGAAGAGGTTCCTGAAATTATCGAAACAGTATCAATTGATAAATTTGTAGTGCCCGAATTCTCAATAACAAAAAGATTCGTGATTGCTTCAATTATAATATTAGCTTCTCCAAAATCGGTGTTGTTTAAAAATGAAGGATTATTTTCACCATTAGCAATAATTTGGTCGTTTCCTTTTACAAGAGTTCCTGGCTTATATACCATAAAATCAATTGATACTTCAATAGAATCTTTGGTTGGATCATTGTGCATTAAAGAAACTTTTGCGGTATACAATCCACCCGTTAAATTATCGGAATTACAGGTGAAATTAAATACATTAGATCCTTCAGGCAAAATTATCGCTTCCTTCGGCGTGTAATTAAGCCAGGTGTTCTCAATAGCCGGGCGAATGGCTACAGCGAGTTCATTAGTTACAAAGGGACTGTTGTAAGCTATTCGAACAGAATGTTCAGGAGGGTTATATCCTGATTGAGGTCCGCCCTGAATACCGACGGTTGCGGAATCAACGATTCCGTTCATATTATTATATTGGAAAATAACCTCGCCGTTTTTTCTTAAAATAGTTTGAAAAGTTTCTGTGGTGTTCGTATCTTTTCGCGGGACGTCTATCCAGGAAACTATCAATTGATTTGCTTCGGCATAATAATATATAGATCCTCCGGCAGATGGGTCGAGATCATCCCAGAAAGGAGCGATGAATTGAGCCGGGGCGTAAGTAGGGCCGCAAGGTAGTTGTTTGTTTATTCTATAAATATTTTTATCGTTTAACCCTATTCCTCCATTTGCACCTATAACAAATTCAGAAAAATTATCACCATAAAACGGGAAGTTGAATCCAAAAGAAATTAACGGCGTTTTATCATTGTCACCCAAAATTACTGATGTTCCTATAGAAGAAATATCACGCCATAAATATGGAGGTCCATTGCTGCTGCCACTGTCTGCCCATGAATAATTAGTAGAACCGGAAGAAATATCGTCAAACAAACTCACTATCAGAGTACTTATTCCGGAATTGCTAGCAATAATCGATTTAGAAACATTACCGGTTTCTACGATTTCAAATGATAGATTTGTTGGATTGACATGAATAACCGGCAGATACTCAACGAGTATATCGAAATAATTTGTCCAAACTTTATCCTCATTAAGAATAATAAGTTGTAATGTCTCACTTCCGGCAGGACAATTTGTCGCTATCTCTATAGAATAAGGAGCTGCTCCGATTGAACCTGTACCTTCATAAACTCTTCCGTAAAATATCTCAGAAGGAGGATTTACTGTCACAAACGCGCTTGCGGTTGATAATGTCGCGGTAACATTGTTAGCATCCAACCCGCCCGGGTTAATTATCATCACGTCGATTCCGACTGTTTCTCCCGGAGAAATATGTTCATCATCGTTATCATCACTATTTATTATATATGACTCATAAGCAAGATCAACTATTTTAGGCGCT
>JAUVKG010000072.1 GCA_030596365.1 Chlamydiota bacterium
GGGTTATTCGCATTAATTCCCTTTTTTTGATATAATTTATCCGTAAAAAAATTTAATCTCAAACCTAATGAATATTATGAAAGTTAAAACTATTGCTGTTCTTACCTCAGGCGGGGACGCTCCCGGAATGAATACGTGCGTGCGTGCGGTTGTTCGCAGTGCGTGCGCGTATAAAATAAAAGTTATTGCTGTGATGAATGGATTACAGGGGCTTATTGATGGAGATTTCCACGAATTCGGACCCCGAAATGTTTCCGGCATTGTTCATAAAGGAGGAACAATTCTTGGTACCGCGCGTTCAAAAGAATTCAGAACAAAATCCGGTAGAAAAAAAGCGGCAAAAAATATTATAAATGCCGGTATTGATGCTTTAGTTATTATCGGCGGTGATGGATCTTTTCGAGGCGGACACGAACTTAACAAAGATTTCGGCATTCCGTTTGTCGGTCTTCCCGGAACGATTGATAATGATATGTATGGCACCGATTTCACTATTGGTTTTGACACGGCTGTAAATACTGCCGTTCAGGCAATTGATAAAATCCGCGATACCGCCGAATCTCATCACAGGTTATTTTTTGTTGAAGTGATGGGAAGACACTCAGGCGCAATCGCTGTTGAATCTGCTAGAGCCGGAGGCGCGGAAATGGCTTTAATACCTGAAGTAAAAACCGACCTCAACGCATTGATCAAATCCATTCGTGAACAAAAAGACGCCGGAAAGAAAAGCGCGATCATTATTGTAGCTGAAGGCGATGACGCAGGCAGCGCGACAGAAATATCAGAAAAGGTCTATAAAATTGTCGGTGCGAAAGGGCATGTATGTGTACTCGGCCATATTCAGCGCGGCGGACACCCTTCGGCACGCGACAGAACGCTTGCTTCACGACTTGGAAATGCCGCGGTTAAAGCTCTGAAAAGCGGTAAAACCAATGTACTTGTCGGGGAACTTAAAGGTAGTATTGCCTTTACTCCGGTTACAACAGTTGTAAAGAAAAAGAAAAAAGCGGATTTAAAATTGGAACAGCTTGCTCGTTTGCTGGGAACTTGAATTGGTAATCCGTGATCCGTGATCCGTGATCCGTGATCCGTAATTGGGAAATAGAGTAAATTCAAATCATAGATTTGAATTTCGAATTAAATACGAAATTCATCCCGAAGTCTTTTTTCGGGATGAATTTAATCCATTAACACACTAATCCAATGACTACTGGCTTTGTATATATTATCGGCGCTGGACCGGGCGATCCTGAACTCATCACAGTTAAAGGGATAAACTGCTTAAAAAAATGTGATGTGGTTTTTTATGATGCTTCTGTTGAAAGTTCACTCGCAAAACAAGCCGGTTCAGATGCTGAACTAATAAAAGTAAGTGAAACTATTACTAATAATCCATTACTGCTTGATGAACTCAACGAACAAATAATCAAGTTTGCAAAAGAAGGGAAAACTGTCGGTGTTCTTCAGGAAGGCGACCCTTTCATTTTTGGTCTCGGCGCTGAAATTGCCCGTGCCGTAGTTAGTGAAAACATTAATTTTGCTGTTGTTCCCGGAATTACTTCAGCAATTGCCGCAGCTGCTTATGCAGGTATTCCACTCACTTTTCGAGGTTATTCATCAACGCTGGCTTTTGCAACCGGCCACACCGATTTAAACAAAAAATATACTGACGTGGATTGGGAAAAAGTTGCCGCCGGAGTTTCTACTTTGGTTTTCTTTATGGGACTTGATAATCTTGATATGATTGTAAAAAAATTAATCGAAAACGGTCGCGATCCAAGAACGCCTCTCGCAATTGTAAGTTGCGGCACTACCGCTGAACAGGAAACTCTCTCCTCTACCTTGGGCGAAATTGCTGAACTGATTGAAAAAGAAAATATCAAAGTTAAAGTTCCTGCAATTATTGTTATCGGTGATGTAGTCGGCTTACGAGATGAATTGAACTGGTTTAAGTAAATTCGTGTTTTGACGTTCGACATTGGACGTTAGACCTTTAATGGATTAACGTCAAACGTCAAACGTCAAACGTCTAAATTATGTCTAACGAACACAAAAAAGTTACCCGTGCTGCAGGAGTAACCAGCGCAGCTACAAGTATTAGCCGACTTCTCGGCTTAATACGCGATATGACTATTGCTAATTTTTTCGGCATTGGTGCTGTAAGTTCAGCGTTTAGTTTTGCTTTTAAAATTCCTAATCTTTTGCGACGTTTGTTTGGCGAAGGAGCAATGGCAAGCGCTTTTATTCCTCTTTTTGCCGAGGAAATTCATAACAATGATCTGGATTCAGGATACAAGGCGGCAAACATTGTGCTGACTCTTCTCGCGGCACTGTTGGCAGTAATTGCTATGGTCATCGGTGCAGTATGTTTATTTCTTGCTCTTTTTGTTTTCGATGATTTCCAATGGCAGCTTGCTATGCTGCTTACTGTTGTTATGATTCCGTATTGTGTTTTCATCTGTCTGACAGCGGTTTGCGGAGCGATGCTCAACACTCTGGGTCATTTTTCACGCCCGGCACTTGCTCCTGTTTTATTAAATATTTCTATCATCACTTTTGTCTGGCTCGGAGCTTTTTTTCTTGGAAAGACTCATGATAAATTAATTTATACCGCTGCAATCGGCGTGTTAATAGGTGGAGTAGCGCAACTCGCTTTTCAAATCCCCGAACTGCGTAAAAGAGGGTTCCGTTTCAAACTAGCATGGAATTTAACCCATCCCTTCGTCAGAAATATTTACATAATTATGGCTCCCGCTGTTCTCGGAGCCGGAATCACCCAAATAAATGTTTTTGTTGACGGATTGCTTGCAATGTTTATAAATAAGCGCGGAGTTGCTGTTCTGTTTTTCGCGAACAGACTTACCGAACTTCCACTTGGAATTTTCGGTGTAGCAATTGCGACTGCTGTTCTACCTTCTCTTAGTTTTTTTGCCGCCAAAAATGAAAAAAAGGGGTTTGTCAATGCTGTAGGGTTCGCTTTAAGGTACATCAGTTTTATAATCATTCCCGCTGCCGTAGGCTTAATGATTCTTGGCGAACCGATTGTACGATTAATTTTCCAACACGGTGAATTCACTGCCGAAAGCACCAGTTATGTTGTGGGCGCATTACGTCTTTACGCTCCCGGTCTTATGGCATTTGCAATGTTAAAGATTATTGTTCCGACTTTTTACGCGTTAAAAGATACAAAGACGCCTGTAAAAGTTGGGTTAGCAACTCTGGTCTTAAATGTTATTTTAAATGTTATTCTTATGCAGTTTATGGCTGAACGCGGATTAGCGCTTTCAACAACAATTTGCGCATATATAAATGTTTCTCTTTTATTATTTTTATTAAGAAAAAAAATGGGTCCGCTGGGAATGAAAAAAGTTGCAGGATCAATTATTAAAATTGTTATAACTACAATTATTATGGGATGGATGGTTTGGGGAACTTTAGTCATTATACAAAATCAGTTCCCGGGAGATGGTTTTATTGATAGATTTTTAAAAGTGATTATCCCTATTACGACAGGTTTGATTATTTATATCGTAATCGCTTTTATTACAGGACAAAGAGAATTGAAAGAATTATTATCGGCGTATCTTCGTAAGAAATAATTTAACCACATAAGAAACATAAGAAAACATAAGAATAAATTAATATATAAAATTTAAAAACTTAATATAAAAGTTTATCTAAACAATCGTTAAATTATTAAATCGTAAAATCATTAAATAATATAGGTGGTGCGCGGAGCGAGACTTGAACTCGCATGAGCTTGCGCTCACTAGGCCCTCAACCTAGCGTGTCTACCAATTCCACCACCCGCGCTTAAGGTTCATACCTCACACGGCTGATTTATTCAGTTTTTGTGCGAGGTATAACAGGATAGATATTATATTAAAAATCAATTTTTAAGTCAATTGCTTTTTGCATCACGAAAAGTAGCACAAGCTCTTGACCGGCGTATACCTGGTTCCAGCTTATGGTTTTCTAACAGATACTATTAGAGATTACTCGAAAAGGGCTTGGTAATTCAGGTACGTAGTTTCGACCCGAAACTACTGTTTGGCAAGAATACATTTACAAAAATTAATATGACATTTTTGACAAACAAGCTATTTGGGGTCCAAATAGCGTACTTTTCCGGTAAATTAAATTTATATTATAATCTTATTTTTGAAAATAAGTTTATTTATTTTAAAATCTGGTTATTATTATTAGGTTAGTTTATTTTTTTTCTTTGCGAGCTTAGCGCCTTAGCGAGAGTTTCTTTATATTTATATTTTTTCGATATTAAATTTAAATCCTGTATGTCTTGTAATAAAACCCCCAATTCCCCCTTTAAAAGGGAAAACAGGAAAATAATTTATCTCGCTAAGGCGCTAAGCTCGCCTAACGAAGTAACATGTAATCATGGTCAAGGAAAAATCAACAAAGTAATAAAGATCAAATATTACTTTCTGGAAAATCGAATATAAAGTATAATGAAGAAAAAAAGCGGTTTTCTTAAAAAAGGCCTGTTTTGAACACCCAAGGTACGACCCCAATAATCTAAATTCAATAATTTAGCACCAGCTTTATCAAAGATTTTCCCTATCAAGAAAGTTCCAAACAAAACTGAAATTATAGAAGAAATGCCTATTATCGAAATTAAATGTTGACATAAATACAGATGTATCACCCATAATATTACCCTCATTTTTTTCGTAACTTATCAAAAAAAATGTCTAATAATCCCTTGCATTCCTCTTCCATTACACTTTCTATTATTTCAACCTTATGGACATTTTTCGCATACTGCGTAATACCAAAATTCGATAAAACTCCGCCCTGCTGCCAGTCACGCGCACCAAACACCACACACTTTAATCGCGCCTGAACAATAGCGCCGGCGCACATTGGACACGGTTCCAAAGTTACATACATCGTACAATCCCGCAACCGCCAGTCTTCCAACGCGGAAGAAGCCTGCGTAAGAGCAATCATTTCGGCATGTGCTGTTGCGTCATGCAAACGTTCAACCTGATTATGCGCTTTGCCGATCACTTCGTTATTGTGAATAACGACAGCGCCAACCGGGATTTCGTTTTCATCGGCTGCAGCAGCAGCTTCCCGCAGCGCTATTTTCATAAAATATTCGTTAGTAAAAATCATGGAATTATTTTAGCAGTTATTAGCGTGACAGTCAATGGGGAGTGGTTGAGTGGTTGAGTGGTTGAGTGGTTGAGTAGTTGAGTAGTTGAGTAGTTGAGTAGTTGAGTGGTTGAGTGGTTGAGTGGTTGAGTGGTTGAGTAGTTCTTCGACTTTCGACCTTCGACCTTTAGACAATTAAGTATTGACTTTTTTTCCACTTTATGTTATTTTTTTATATAACCTTTAAATATAGTGAAAATTATGATAAACGTTCAAATTCTACCGGAACCTAAATCGGCTAAATTTAGCCAGCAAACCCTTAATCTGAAAAAAAGATTGTCGGGGAAAGTTTTGCAATCTATTGATAAAACTATCAAAGATTTCCCGCATCGTGCTGAACGCGCGCTAACTGCAGTCGGTCTTAAAGTGAAATTTATTGAAGTAGATAAATTTTCGGATCAAGAATACAAAATTGAAATTGGGACAAAAGGGATAATTGTTTTTGGTGGCAGCACCAATGGATTATTTCATGGTTATCAATCCCTGCTTCAGATTTTATCACAATGTGAAAGTAAAATTCCATGCGGCATTATTCAAGATAATCCCGACATTGAAATACGTTCATACCATCTTGATTTACGTTCGCATAAATTTAAAGCTGCTTATATTAAAAATATCTTCCGGGAACTTGCAAAACTTAAATTCAATACTGTAGTTATTGAATATCAGGATACCTTCCCATTTTCCAAAGAAAAATTCATAACCGGAAATCTTCATTTCTCAAAAGAACAGATAACTGAATTGAATAAAGCTGCAAGTGATGTTGGTATTGAATTGATTCCTTATCAAAATGTTCTCGGGCAATTAGATTATATTCTCGGACTCGAACCATACGACAATCTTGCGATAAAATCTACTGCTAATTTTCTTTGCAATAGAGTTCTTGATATTTCTAATAATAAAGCCGTTAAATTAATGGCAGGATTGCTTGATGAGTTAGCAACAGCTCATACAAGTAAAAAGATTTTTCTCGGCGCTATGAACGATAATACCGTCTGCCACAAGAATGATGATAACGTTCAATTATGCGAAAAAAGAGCTGCTTATCTTGCCAATCTTGCTAAATTAGTCGCCAAAAAAGGTCAAGTACCAATTATTTGGGCTGATTTATTTGATACATGTCCGGATATTCTTTCAGAACTTCCTGAGAAAACTATAATTGTTACCCGGCATCTGAGCACACAAACAGAACTCTCAAAACAAATCAAACTTTTTAGCGATGCCGGACTTAATCCCGCAGCATCAGCAACTATTCTTCAGTCACCCGACAATGAATTTGCGCGCGACACATCAAGAGCTGTTCAGAATATTGCTGAAGCAGCCAAAGTGGTTAAAAAATCTCCGGCAAACGGCTTATTCATTTATTCTTCAACCACCATTGACGCCGCGCCAATAAAACCGGCGAATGGCTATCCTGTTGATTTTATGTTTGGTTTAAGAAGAATGCATATGAATACTACCTGGTATTCCATATCTGCGGCATCGGAATTTGCCTGGAATGCTTCTAGCCCTGATGAGAAACATTTTGAAACCGGATGGCCATTATACTTTTTTGGATCTAACGACAAAAAATTATCTTATCTTCAACATCGTCAGTCAAAAGATTATTTTTCCGGTGCGACAAACGCCGAAATTACCCGCGATAGAAAAAGAATAATTAAACTTATAAGTGAGCTGAAAACTCCGCGTAAAAAAGAAAACCTTGCTTTTATTGAATTTTATGCCCGGTTAGCCATTCACGCAGTTCACGTGAGACAAATTTTCAGTCATCCTCCAAAAAAACAGGAAGTCGCTTTATTGCGTGGTGAAATATCCCGTTTGAAAGATAAGCATTCTAATATTATGAAAGATTCTCTTTACAGCCGCGAGATTTCAGATGAGCAAAATTATTTCTTTGGTCATACAGAAATCCTGCTAAAAAGATTGGGAAGGAAATGATTTGCTCTTCAGAGCAAATTTACTCAGGCGGGATGAACATCAAGAATAATTGTTCAGCCAATTATTCAGATAAATCAAAATCACTGAAGTCAACTGATTCACTCATTGGCTGTCCGTTCTTTTTGAAAGAAACTGTCATCTCTCCATTAATATTAGAAAAAGTGGCTTTAGAGGGATCATCACTTTTAACTTCTATGTCCGGACCGCAATTAGCTGATATTTTTAAGTCAGTAACATCGTCATCAGACACATTCGGTCTTTCAACATTCCAGCTTCCATTATCGTTCATTGATAAAGTATTACAAGTATAATCATTTGTAGTTGCAATAACGACACTAACGATAAGGCATGAAACTAAAATAAGTTTTAGTGGAGCATTCATTTTTCTCACCTAAAGTTTATTGATGCTATTAGTTGTTTAGACGTATTATATCATAAACATCAAAAAACGGCAAGTTTCCGTCACAAGAGATACCCGATTTTTTGTAAGCAACTTAATAAAGGTAATTTAGTTGTTCATTAAAAACTACTCAAATTGCATAAATTAATCTTAAAATAGACGTTGCGCATAGCTCCTGCTGCGCGAACATGGGAAATACTTATATGTGTGTAGATAAACGGTTGCAAGTTCGCGGACGGGGACGTCCGCGCGACGTAAATAAAAAAATCGGGTATCTCCTGTCCGTCAGTGACAAAATTCTGCAACTAATTTTCACAGTTATTTTTTCCGTGTAGTCAGTGTGCTCAGTGGTTAAAAAATAAAAAATATTGTTTTTGCATTCTTAGTGTCTTAGTGGTTAAGAAAAAAGAAGTAGTTCACACAAATGCAAAATTTAAACTTTATAACCAAAGTGGCGCAGATGCCGGAGATGTTTTGCTTAACTTTCCAGTTTGGAGTAAATGATCAAGCTCATAAAGAAGCCTCTCTTTATCTTTTGGAAAACGGCCTTCCATAGGCAAAATATTTGATGAGTGGTTAGCGCGGAAAATACAGTTTTTTAAGTTTAATCCTGCGATTATTTCACGTAGTTCTTCTACTGCCTGAAATTCAGTTAGTTGTACAAAACTACCTGTTTGTTCACCTTCATAAAGTTGAGTGCCGGGTATTGGAATAACACGCAGTGCTGAAAGAAGTCGCGGCTGCATGTCGTTAAGTATTTCAGATGTTGCAGCAGCGTGCCGATAAGAATTTTGCTGTCCCCCAAGTCCAATTAATATCATAACTGACATTCGCAGTCCGAAGGTTTGTGCTTGTTGAGCTGCTTCAACCATTTCGCGGGCAGTTTCTCTTTTTCCAACGTGTTTAAGCGTTACTTCATCTCCGCTTTCCAATCCCATATAAAGAGTATTTAATTTCAACTTTTTTAATGAAATAAGCTGTTCATCATTTTTATTTAAAATTGAATTTCCGTTGGCATAAACATTAACACGAGCAAGACGGGAAAAAGTAGAGTTGAGAATTTGCAGAATATTTTCGAGCTTGTCGAAAGAAAACGCCATGACATCCCCATCGGCTAAAAAGACACGTCGCGCGTTGGGATATAGCGAATACGCTTCTGCAATACTTCTTTTTATTTCTTCAAGTGAATACAAACGATATGTTACTTTTTTATACATACCGCAGAAAGTGCATTTATTCCACGGACAGCCGTCCGCAACGCGAATAATCAAGCTATTTGCTTCTGCCGGAGGACGGAATAAGGTATTAATGGAAGACATGGAGTGGTGGAGTGGTGGATTAGTGGATTAATTCCCCCTTTTTTAAAGGGGGGAGGGGGATTTCTATCCGGATTAATGGTTGACAATTTACTCCGCTGCGCTTCGAGACATTTTTGTGTTACCGATTACAGATCACGGATTATCCTCCGGAACGTTTAACTTTGAAGCCCTTTTCTTTTAGTTCTTCTACCAATGCGTCACGGTGATCACCCTGAATTTCTATTACACCGTTTTTTACTGTTCCTCCGGTTCCGAGTTTTTGTTTAAGTTGTTTTGCAAGTTTCATCAACTCATCAGAATTTTTCACAGGAACTCCTGTAATAACTGTGACTCCTTTACCTTTACGTCCTTTTGTTTCCCGCCCTACTCTCACAATTCCGTCACCTTTAAACGCTGTTTTTTGCTGTCGGCAAACACATTTAGCAACGGATTTTCCGCAACCGGGACACATTCTGCCGAATTCAGTAGAAAAAACTATATTTCCCATATTTTTCCCACGAAAAAATTAAAATTAACCAATAATAAACACGAATTTTTTAGCTTTTCTAAAATAACATCCCCCTTGATCCTCCTTCAAAGGGGGAATTTTCACCTTCCCACTCCCCTACTTACAAATGTGGTACATCCAGAGTATTCACCTCGGGAAGGGTGCCCGAAGGGCGGGGTAGTTCTTCAACCTTCACACCTTCACACCTTCGCACTTTCGCACTTTCCCACCTTCACACCTTCACACCTTCACACCTTCACACCTTCACACCTTCACACCTTCACACCTTCACTACCTTCCCACCTTCACACCTTCCCACCTTCACACCT
>JAUVKG010000087.1 GCA_030596365.1 Chlamydiota bacterium
ATGATCGGTATCGATTCCGTTGCAGGTGGCGATACTAATGGTAATGGTTGGGCTCGTCCCATATCCATGAGCTCCGGAATGAATTATTGGTTTGGTGGTTGGGTTGATGCACCTACTGATAATCTTCAATTGTGGAATTACAATGGCGAGTGGACAAATACAGCTGTTTATACATCAACAATTAACCCTAATTCCGTTGTTTATTCAGTTCCTCTGGCAGCTTTGGGTTTAAGTGCCGGACAATCATTCACTTTTGATATCTACAGTTCAGGCGGCGGAGGCAGCGACACGGCGATTGATGCTTTATCATTGAGCACACCTACTGTAACCGGCTGGTCGGAACCTTATGATTCAGGAGCGAATGTTTCGACATATGAGGTACTTATTCCTGAGCCTGGAGCAATTTTTTCTTTATTATTTATCACTGGTTTTTTATTAAAGAGAAAATAATTTATTGAGTGTAAGAAAAAGCCCCGGGCAAAAATGTCCCGGGCTTTTTATGTATATGGAGTGCAGTAATAAAGGCGCGATAGCGACATTTACTGCGACTGTTGCGATGGCAACAGATTTCACGGCACAAAACATAAAATCGAGAAAATAGTTCTTCACCAAAAACTAAAAGTACATTTAAAAAGCATGAATTTTTAGTTTTAGCTTGACATTCCCTTTTTTTTATGATATAATTCGTAACGTTACGAATAACGAATAACTATTAACTAATAACGAATAACTATTAACTAATAACTAATGAGAAAAACTATGAAAAATCTTATCACCCTTATCTTATCAATTTTATTGTTCTCCTCTTCCGCTTTCGCTATTACAATTGATGGACAGAATATTACCGGCGATTTCGCTAACGCAACCTGGAAAGTTTATCAGGATGTCGCAGATGACTGGGGAGGAAATAATATCGTCGCTATGTACATCGAAACTAATGATACCCATCTTCTCGTTGGTATTCCCGGATACGTTAATAATAACGCGGTAGGTTTGCTGTTAGACCTTAATGCAGATACCGGCTCAAACGTTATGCCTTCAGGTTTAACTATGCCGGATTCTATTTGCGCCGGTATGGCCGGTATGTCATTTGACACCGATTTCACACCCGACCTTGCTGTCGCTTTGCGTACAGCAAATAAAGATGACAACGATGATGGGTGGCCGGCACTTGAAAATATTAACGCTGACATAAGAACATACCTCGGAACACTTGATGACATTCGTGATTTTGGAAGTACTGTTACTAACGGGAATATTATCGTTGGTGCTTTAATGGGTATTGTTTCTTTCCTCGAAGAAACTAATACTTTTTCCGAAGGGCTGGAATTGGCAATCAGTTACGATGACATGAACAATAATTCTCCAACTGTTCGTGTTATGTCTTTAGTTTGCAATAATAACGGCGACTGGGCGAATAACCAGACACTTCCTCCAACACGCGGGGATACTAATTGGATAAGCAGTCCTTCTGTTGATCATTATGCCAACCTTGTACCTGGCAATCAATACATCACGATTGTTTTTCCTACTTTTGATACCGGTGTCCATTTTTATGCAAGTGCCGGTGCGGATAAAACTCTTGCGTTTGCAGATACTGACATAGATTTTACTTCAACTGTAACCGGTGGAACACCGCCAATTACTTATGAATGGGATCTTGGTAACGGTTACCTGACAAATGCTGACATGTTTACCTATGCTTATCCGGATGCGGGAAATTATACTCCCGAAGCTATTATTTCCGATAGCGCGGGAAATTCTGCTACGGTAACTATAGCCGAAATAAAAATTTATGCTCCAACTTCAGTTGACGGACTTAACATTACAAATGATTTCGCGGGAAAAACTAACGCTCTTCAAGACACTGTAACCAACTGGGATGAAGCGACTGTACCCGGAAATGGTGCTGAACTCGATCAGTTATTCGCTTATTGTGAAGAGCGGCATTTGTATGTAGGCGTTTGCGGTAATCTTACCACAGGAAATGGCGAAAGAACTATTGGAATTTTCATTGACAGTGATTATAGTGTCGGCAGCAACGTTATGCCGGTAATCACTGCCGGTTCTCCCGCGAAGCTTGAAAATCTTGCCGGAATGACTTTTGATTCTGATTTCACCCCTGACAAAGCCATTCTGCTTTCCATCAATTCTCCTGCGGACTGCTGGGTTAATGTTTATCATATTGATTCTAACAGCGATTGGTATTGGGGAGATAAAACCGAATATACGGATATTTTCGACCCGTACCAGCGTATTGTAAATGACAGGGACGGTGCTGCAAGTGATATTGTTGCTTTTAATGATCTTAACACAGCAGCAAATCCCGAAGATGCAAATACAGGGGTTGAATATTATCTTGATATGGATACAATTTATTTCGGGCTTACGCCAACTCAAAATACTGTGAGAATTCAGGCAATTCTTTTTAATTGGCAGACAACGAATGTTGCTAATCAATCATTACCCGGAATTGACAGTAATGGCTCCGGATTCGGCTTGGCTTCGCGTGTAAATTACGAAAATGTCCCGGGAAAACAGTATATTGTAGTTTGTGCCCCTATACCCGAACCGGTTTCTATTTATTATTTATTATTTATAATTTATAATTTACTATTTTTCCGGATAAAAAAATAAAGGACAAAATAATTCGTTTTTAACTATAAAATCTCCCGAGTGCGTTAATTCCTCGGGAGATTTTTTTTGGAGTGCATTAATAAAGATTTTTTCGTGAACTAAGCGAGAATAAAAAATCATTTAATGCGATAATTCATTGCCGCTCGATGCGGCAATAAATTACATATCTCAGCAAACAATTAATTTTCCCTTTCGAATGACAATCCCCCTTTTGTAAAGGGGGGTAGGGGGATTTTAAGTTGAATGCCAACGAAGTAACGTTCACCCGAGCGTTCATCAGCAAATTTGGTCATGTTCATTCAATAATTCCATCTAATACCCCCTTCTTTTGCAGCTTTTCTAAACACTTTAAATACCGTTAAACACAACATGTAGCTATGCGTGGCAGATCAATCTACCAATTGTTGTTAGAAAAATCTAGCAACAATTGGTATACGTTTCTAGCACTAAATATTTCAAATCTCCCAACAATTTCACTTGACTTTTGTCAATTTTGGATTTATAATAGTGGTAGGGTGTGAGGAACCACTATCTTTTCTGTAATAAATAATTTGACTTTGGGTCAGATTATTGTGAACGCGTTAACAATTACTAAGCGAGGTACGCTATGAAAAGAATATTGTTTCTTTCCCTGTTTCTTTATCCTTCCTTTTCTTTAGCTCAAATCCATTATGTTTCAAATCAAGGCTCATACAATGGTAATGGTAGCTTAACTAATCCCTTCAACAAGATAAGCGTGGCTTATGTTGCTGCTGTGTCAAACGGTCAAAACGAAGTTATTAAACTTATGCCCGGAAATTATTATGAGACAGACATACTGATTTTTAACAATAAAAATATTACAATATCCGGTTATGGTGATCAAAGTGTTATTAGTAATAATATAATTGTTAAATCAAATATGTCATTTGTGGATTTACAAATTAATGGTGGTTCATTTTCTAACGAAGCATTTGTCATTTTTAATAATGTAAAATGCGGTGACAGTAATATTGATGTAAAGTCAATTTCAGGAACTTGGCGCGGTAGCGGAGATGAAATGCATATTAATTTTCTTTCTGATCCGAACGATGATCTCGAAGTCGTGAATTACCTAACTCTTTCAAATTATATTGCAGAAGCTGGTTATGCAACGGAAAGTGATATGAATTCAGAGACCATCGTGCGCGAAACAGCTGACAACCTACTTTCCGCTGATATTATTTCTACAGCGAATGAAACGATGGAAACTATTTCCGGAGAATATTTAAAACTGGACGGAGGTACCTTAAATGGAGATTTGATACTTGAAAATAATGTTGCCATCCGGGGCAAAGATGAAATAAGTGAAGATGGCGGTGGAATAATGATTGTTGGTGGAAGTTCTGTGGATGCGATAGGTGGAGAAATTATTATCAATGCCGGGAATGGCGGTTTTGGCAGTGATGATGGCGGTGCTATTAAATTATATTCCGGAAATTCAGCTCCTGAAACGAGAGCAGAAATGATATTAGAAGGTGGGAAATATCGTGGGGATCAAGGAGGTATATCTGCTAAATGTTCGTTTTTTCGTGTGAATGATATAGATATTGTGGATGCTATTAATAACGCAATGAGCGCAGTTCAGAAATCAGGCGGTATTATGGAAGGAAATTTATCTGCTCCAAATATAAATTTAATTCCAATAGTTATTGAAGGTTATATTGTTTCCAGCGTAATACAAGCTGACATGAATGGATTGTACATTAATGAAGGTGATATATATAACAATCAGCCGGTTTATAGAAATAATCAAAACTGGGTACTCTATTCAAATGGCGGTGGCTTCTGGATGATTAGCAGTAGTTTAGGTGGTCCCATGTATGATTATGGTTGGTCGTCTGCATCGCCGCCAACCGTTCCTCTCAATTATTGGGTATATGGTTCAACAGTTTCAGTGAATATACAAACAAATTTTCCTCTGCTGAATTTTGCAGCAGGTAAAGCAATCAATTTACAAGACGGTGTTGATCCGCAAGATGCAGCGACAGTAGGCCAACTTGACAACAAAATTGCGACTACAAAAAATTATGTAGATTCCAAAATCACAAACGCAATTGTACAAAATATTAATATTTACGATGGCAGGTATGTTGGAAAATTTGGTGCTCAAACAATGGAAGGCCCTTTAAATGTTTCCGGCAAAATCAATTCCGAACAAACTTTATATACTGACTCAGACAATACTGTCACAACCAAAAAATATGTTAATGACAAATATATCAACGCTGATGGCGATTCAATATCAGGTACTTTAAAAATGAACACATTGAATAGACTTATTTTCAAGTTCAATGACCAGAATCGCCATGCTATCGGTATTCAAGATTCCAGTAGCGGAAATGTATTTTCTTTTCTTGCAAATAATGTAATAGATTTTAAAACTATTGCTGAAGATGCAGAAACCACTCAAAATAGTTCCCTTAAACTTCGTATAACACCGAATTATTCTCGGTTTTATCATACACTTGATGTCAATGGTGACGCAAACATATCCGGCATGCTCACCGTTCCGCAAATTAACATCACAGGCAGTTCAAATTGGAACATCGGTTCTGTTAATCAGTGTGCAGATATAGTAATTAAAAATCCCAACACAGAAATCCGATCAGAAAACGGTGATGTAATATTAAATGCATCAACTAATAGTATTGTAATGAAATCTCCCGTGAAATTCAGCGAAAATCAATTCGGTTCCGCTACTATTCCCAGCGATTATTCCTCCATTAGTGTTAGCGATAAAAATGTGCCGGGTGACGCGGTTATTTTATTAACACCATGCGGTGAGGTGTCAGGCGCACCTTACGCTCAAATAAACACCGACGGTAGTTTTGACATAAAATTACCTGACACAGTTATTGTTCCAACTGTAATTAATTATCTTATTCTTGAAAAATAGATGCTAAAAAACAAGGAAAATAAAAATGAATCAAAAAATTATTTTATTTTGTCTTTTGATAATTGGTTTTTCATCTGTGGCATTTTGTACAACCTATAATGAATATTACTTTCAGCGCATCTTGCCTGGTAATTATATTAATCAAAAAGTTGGTGAAAAACATGATTATATTACTGCAAACTCTATATATGGTGATACCCATGAAATTGCAACATGTACCGGACCTAACGAAAATGATTTACCAGATAATTTAAGTGTTGATACATATCCAGATACTACCAACGGTCCCGGGAGTGTGGTTTATATTCGTGGTTATATTGTATCTGCTCCACCTGAGGGCAATGATAAAATAGCTGCGTCTATTTATACCGACAGAAGTGAAAATGAGGCATTAGGAATACAAGAAGATGTTTTTTATAATACATGGCGTTATCAAATTGATGATTATGCTGATGTGCCGCAATCTACTCAAATCGGTACATTGCTTGTATTGGATAATTGGACTAATGACGGCTGGTCAAACGGCTATCTTTTTGCCGAAGAAATATGGTATAATAAAAATATCCCCGCAGATATAGACGTTTTTGAAGTAGTTACATCAGGGAAAGCAGAACTTGATCCCGGTGTTTATTGTATTGAAACTGAAGTAGAGTTGGAATTTGTTCAAACGCCATTGGAAATTACTGTTTATGAAGCAAACGGAGATAACTACGGCACTCAAATTGCTTATGTAAATATTTTCGATTGTTTTGATGATAATGGTGATATTGATAACCAACGCCAAAGAGTTTATTTTCTTCAGGAAACTGCAGGAAAAATTTATATTAAAGTAAATTCTACCGAGACCGCTTTTCAAGGAGAATACAAAATCCGAGCCTTGAAAACCAGACCCGTTATCCTTGTGCATGGGATTAATGCTTCGCCAAAAAGCAGTTCAGATCCGGCAACTACTTTTGAACACATACGAGATTGTCTTGGATATTTTAAAGAAGTCGCACCATGTATTTGCTACGACTTTCCATGGTGGTCTAAAGATCCCGACGCAAGTGGCTTTGAAAAATATGTGGGTATTAATTCAGGTGTTTCTGATTCGCTTTATGAATTTGTATATGAAAAATATGATTTACATAGTGATTACAAAGCAAATATAATTCTTCATTCTATGGGTGGGTTTATTGTCAGATATCAATTGGATTATCAAAATTTTGCCGATATGATAAATCAGGTCTTATTTATTAATTCACCGCAATATGGCAGTGACCTGGCTAACTTTCTTGTTGCACGACCGGAAGCTGTTGGTATATTTAATCTTTCTCTGTCAATGGATACAAGCGAACAAAATTATATACACTTAAGCCGCGGCAGCGATACGATTTGGAAAATGCACAATGAAAAAGATATAAACATTCCTGCTTCAAGAATTGCGTTTACCGTAGGAACAAGTCGGGGACCTTATAAATTCTTGGAAGCAATGTTTTTGTATGATTATACAATAGGAAGATTAGCAACGCTTCCGCGGGCACAAGCTGCGATGAGAACACTTTTAAAAGATAGATATTTAATTGGTTTAAAAAGGAGCGATGGTATCGTTCCGGTTACAAGCCAGAATTTATTAAATTTTGTACCAGACATACCCAAAGCCAATTATTATTTTATTGAAAAACACCATACAGAAGCCCAAAAGCTATCTCTTAACAAAATGAACGATTGCAAAGAGCTTTATAATTTAATCAAATCAAGGATGAACGCACAATGAAAAAGAAATTAATAATATCAATTACTTTTATAATAATGGTTATTATTGTTTTATTAGTTATAAATAAACAATCAAAACAAAGCGAGTTGGTTATAGACAACATATTGACTAATCAAATAAATCGAACAGAAAAAACTATACAATCAAGGGAACATCTGGCACAATTATTCGAGTTGAAAAGGTTTTCTACAAATACGTCTTTTTTTCTTAAAAATGAATTTATAAACTTTTCACAATTTACGAATATTGTTTTAAACAAAAGTGATTATTCATATAGAAGAAAACAAAGAATTCTCAATAATGTTGTTCCTAAAATATTTCATAATAGTAACAAAATACAATTGACAAACTTAGTTGATTTAATAATCCGAGGTGCAATTAATGAATCTACTAACATTCATTCTCCTTTTCTTGACACGCTTTGTATATTACGTTTTCACAAACTATTACCATATATGGCAAATAAAATACTTGAAAATAGCAATAAAATCAGTAAAATAAAAGATGCTGAAATGTGTATGACTTGGTTAGGACACATACAACATCCCGACACATTACAAACACATTTAAAATTAAATAGATTGCTAACAAAAGATTCGCTATTAAGGAAAGAACGCAGATGGGCAATGAAATGGACAGATAATTTACCGGTATTTTTTCGTGATGATTGCCTTCCGATTTATCTGGAAATAACATGTAACCCAGAAAAATATAATTTAACAGAATGGCGAACCGCCCATGGCGCTCTTCTGCGTTTTACGAACGAAATTGCCGTTACTGAATATAAAAAAGGAATTAAAAACATACAAAAAGTTCATAAGAATTTGCATCCTTTAATAATTCGTGATATGCGTAGCCGAATAAAATATCAAAATGATTTTTGCACAGGCGAAAAACCATTGATTAAAAAACCCAAACCTTTATTGGATGAATAATATAATTTAACATTTGAATTATTATGAAAAATATTATATTTTTTGTTTTATTTGTTAGTGTAATTACTTTGAGTATTTATGCAGATGAAAGCTATTGCGCGTTGGAAATAAAATTGAACACAGCTTTGCCTGACGATGCTTATTTTTTGGTAACGTCCGGAGATCGTGAAAATCTATTAACAATAGAGGAATTTGACGAGTTACAAAAAGGTATAACTGATACAAGATATTTCTATGACTTACCTGCACAACCAAGTGGTTGGAATATCATCAGCATTGTTCCACTCAAAAAGGCAGGTTTCTTCACTTGTGGTTACCCGCTTGCTGAGCCTCAACGGTTTGATGCAAAGGCTGATCATACTTATATGAAAGAAGTAATAATAAATAATAATATTTCTTATGCTCCCGAAAATGCATCAGCAACTGCTGATTTTGTTTTTAATTTAGATTATAATTACGATGCTGATGGAGATGGATTAGGAACCGAACAAGAAATAACGTATAAAACTAATCCGTGGAATACAGACACGGATTATGATAATCTTAATGATTACCAGGATGTTAATGGAGTAGATATTGAAATAAACCTTGATGATGAGCTGGTACAAACAATCAACACAGCCGCTACCGACCCGCTGAATCCCGACACTGATGGTGATGGTGTTCTTGATGGTGTTGAAGTTTATGGTCTTGCTCCTTATGGATTTATTACCGATCCTTGCAATCCCGATACAGATGGTGATGGAGTTATTGACGGTCAGGACCCGAATCCGCTT
>JAUVKG010000418.1 GCA_030596365.1 Chlamydiota bacterium
CCGATATCAACAAGGGACCACCATAAACCTCCGCGAATTCGCCAACCTATAGGATTTGCTCCTCCTAATTTATCGCTTGTAATTCGGATATGCCAATCATTTATACCGTTTGGCATGGCGAATTTACCTGTGCCAACCAGGTCTTCGCCGGGAGGAATCCATTGAGCGATTTCTTTAGCTGAGCAGAGAATAGTTGATAGAAGAGCCAGAGCAAGAAATATTTTTTTCATAATTACCTCTAATGTTTTGTAACACTTGCCCCAATGGGGCAAAGGCATATAGCCCCGTGCTTTATCTCGGGGTAAATTATATTTAAACAAATTCGTCCTGAAGGGACGATGGAAAATTGCGGCACCCCTTCAGGGTGCATTAATGTTGATAATTCCATACCCCGTGTTCAAACACGGGGCTAAATGCCTATGTCCTTTCAGGACTAAATTCCCTTATCGTTCAGGCACTAAATGTTAATATTATACTATATTAATATCAATTCGTCAATATTGCTTTTTACTCAATTATAAGCTATAATACTTATGTTTGGTAAAATATAAATTCCCAATTCCGGCGACTAAATCAAAGGATTATAAATTATTAACAAGCCTTGTTCGTGGCATACTGGGAATAGTCGCCGGAATTGGGAAATACAAAATTAATATTAATATGTTACACGCAAAAAATACCGTTAGAGGAATCGCATTAGTCGCTGTTCTTGCAGTGCTGACGATACTTGCTGTAATGGCTGCCACATTTGCCGCGCTTTCAAACACAGAAACTACAACAGCAAAATATTCTATTCATTTAATGGAAGCCCGTGCATTTGCAGATGCCGGTGTCGAGCATGTAAAATCTCTTCTTTGGTACGACACGGTTATAGATAAAAGCAGTTCAGATTCTTTTCAGGATTATTGGTATTCTACTTTTGATGGGAGCTTGCGTAAAAAGAATCCTGAAGTTGATGTTGATGGAATTAAAAATAACGGCCCGGGAAAAAACGGAAAAGATGCCATATGGTTTCCTGTTCATAATGAAGATGGCAGTTTGATTGGCCGATATGCAGTTCTTGTCGAAGATGAATGCGGGAAAATCAACATCAATATCGCTTCTATGGTTCCACCGTTAAAACCTAATGAAGGTCTGGATTCCCGTGAACTTTATCTTGGCGACGGTAAAAACAAAGGATTACCCTTTAGTCAAAAAGCATGCTGGAAACTTCTGAAAAAACGTTACGGACCTAATGGGGTTCCGGGTGCCGCAGGAGATGATAATTACAATAATTATTTTTGTATGTCTGATGGACTGGACAATAATTCCAATGGGGAAATAGATGAAATCGACGAAGGTATAAATGAATGGGCGGAATATGTTCCTTCGCGTCCTTATGGAGATGACAGGTCATTTTTCAACATGAGTGAAGTTTTAAAAATTTTAATGCCGAAAGCAAAACCGTCAAGGCAAAATGTGGCGATACTTCGAAAATACGGAACCCTGGTGTCAAAAAACCAATATCTGAGATGGAGTGATGCAGACCAAAAATGGGTCGATAAAAAGAATATAAACGTTTGTACTCCAAGACAGCTGTATCAAACTCTCCGTGACGCAAACGAAAAATATAATTTCGAGGGAACGGCAAATCGTCTCCGCCGTTTGGCAGCCTGTATGAGTGATTACCGTGATGAAAATAATGTGCTTTCCACTATCTCAAGTAAATATGGAGTCGAAGCCGTTTGCTTTAATGAAGTTATGGCAAATGAAGGAAGTAAAATACGTCAGACGTACCGTATTCAATCATATCGCGCAAGTGATGACAGGGTACATAACATTGCGTATTACTACGGGAATCCGGATTACAGAGAAATTGAATCGTTAAGTGATGATAATGTAGCAAATCGGGAAAAGTTTTTTGGAACAGGAGAAGTTGCTTTTCCTATTTATTCAAATAAAGTAAAACGTGTTGGTGCTACAGTAAGTATAGAATTGCGAGATTTTCCATTACGGGGAGCGGGCTATTTTGATGGATTTCGCGATTTCAAAAATCTTTTACGGTCACGTGGTGGTCAATATATTTCAGGCGAGAAAATCAGGTGGCCGGAAAATATATGGGCGAACGGTTATCTTGCTGTATTTGAAGACACAACAAAAAACGCGAAACCGGCGAAAGTTTTTAAGATTAGAAGTTCAAACACCAGAAATCAAATTTTTCTTTACGGAAATGAAGTTAGTGCCGAGGATCTTGTAAAACTAAAAACAAGAGTTTACCGGTATGCTCAAATCCGCACCTGGACTTGGGAAAAATCTTGTTACGCGGAACATCCGAAAGTATCAGGATGGTTTGTTTTTTCGGGGCTGGAACCAAGAGATTATTACAGAGTTTATATCCAGGAAACTAATCTGGAAACCCCTACCGATGACTCATTAGGTGGAAACAGACATTCTGATGTTATGGATGTTGATGGCGTAATAACAAAATATAGTGAACAGGAAATTCATAAACTACGCTACAAATACAAAGATGGTGACGTTCAGCGCGCGGACAATAAAGGCATGATGGATATTTATATTACCAGTTCGGGAAATTGCGGAATAAGAAACAGAAATCGATTTAACGCGGCTTATTTCGCCAGACCGGAT
>JAUVKG010000158.1 GCA_030596365.1 Chlamydiota bacterium
ATAGTCATAATGGACACGGAGCGATTTACAGAACAATTAACAGCGGCACCACCTGGGTTCGTCAGGGCAGCAATCAAATCGCCGATGCAGATGTGTTAGGAGTTTTTGCAGTTGATGCCTTAACAGCCTGGGTTGTGGGCAGCATCAACGACGGATATGCTACAATTTATAATACAGTTGACGGCGGTCAAAACTGGACACGAAATGGTTTCGGTCAACCAGCCCTTCAAGGAATTAATCTTGGCAAAGTTCATGTAAGCAGCAACAATATCTGGGCAGTTAAAGAAGGGGCAATACTTCATTCAAGCGATAATGGGGATTCCTGGACTAACTGTATTCCTGTTGAGCACACAAACATACTTTTGCAGGGTGTGTTTTCAATTAACGGAAACACTGCCTGGGTTAGTGGGGGAGGCATTGATACTAATGATTTCGCGATTATGCTTAAAACAACTAATGCGGGTCAAAGCTGGGTTCGCCAAACCGGGGGCGAAATAACAAATGCCAATCATTTTCTCGGAGTTTCCGCGGCGAACACACAAATTTTGTGGGCCGTAGGCGGAGAGGGATTTTTAATTTATCGTTCCGATGATGGAGGAGACTCATGGACAAGACAACCTTCTCAAGGGGGTCTAGGAGACGCAAACGAAGTTTACGCGGTAGACACTCAAACAGTTTGGGTAGCTTGTGATAATTTTATTGAATGGACAAATGACGGCGGTTCAACCTGGTCAAACAAGAATTCTCCATATTATGCTATGGGAGTGTGTGCGGTAAACGAACAGGAAGCCTGGTCGGCAGTTTATGACGACTTACATAATACCGGCTATGTCTGGCATACAAGCAATGGCGGCGAAACCTGGGAAGAACAATTAGCAATCCCAACGCCTTTATGGACAATTTCTTTTGCTCTTGATCCTATTCCCGAACCGGCGTTTTTATTTTTTATTTTTAATTTAGGATTTTTAATTTTTTGGAGATGAATTAAATATTAACCATAAATTAATAGTTAAATTTATAATGAAAATATACAGCAAAAAACAATACGAATCAAAAGTTGATCGCACACGGCCACAGCGCATGAAGTGGTGGAACGAAGCACGCTACGGGATGTTCGTGCACTGGGGATTGTATTCCCTGCTTGGACGCAACGAATGGGTGCAGGCAATTGAATGTATCTCGAAGAAAGAATACGAAAAATTGGCCATGCAATTTTGTCCTAAACCACATTCTGCACGCGAATGGGCCAGACTTGCAAAAAACGCGGGGATGAAATACATGGTAATGACAACCAAACACCATGAAGGATTTTGTCTCTGGAACACCGAACAAACAAATTATAACGCCGTCAAAACCGCTTGCGGAAGGGATTTGGTTGCTGAGCATGTCGATGCCTGCAGGGAATTTGGTTTAAAAATCGGATTCTACTATTCACTGATGGATTGGCATCATCCCGATGGCGCACGCGCCGCGCATGATCCTGCCGCACGTCAGCGTTTTCTCGACTTTACGAAAGGATGCGTTCGAGAACTGATGACGAACTACGGCAAGATTGATATTTTATGGTATGATGTTGCCCGTCCGTTTCACAGTCACGAAGGTTGGGAATCTCTTGCAATGAACCAAATGGTTCGGTCATTACAGCCTCACATTCTTATTAACAACCGTTCACTTTTGAATGAAGATTTCACAACGCCTGAAGAACGTGTGGAAGCTGCTGAATCCGGGCGAGAGTGGGAAGCCTGCATGACTTTCAATAATGTTTCATGGGGATACATGCCTTCTGCTGCTTGTGACAGGCATTCGTCACGTGATATTCTCAATATGCTTAATACTGCATGTTCCGGAACCGGAAACCTTCTTCTGAATATCGGCCCTGCACCGGACGGAAGCATTCCTCAGGAAGCGATTGAACCACTGATAACAGTTGGTAAATGGCTTAAAAAAAATGGAGAGGCCGTGTATGGAAAACTTGACAAATCAAACGGAAAAGCTTCCGCTTGTGGTAACTTTTCCCGGAAAGGGAAAAAAGTATATTTTTGGTGCCGATACTGGCCCGGAAAAGAATTAACACTTGGCGGATTCAAAACACTCCTCAAATCAGCACGATTTCTAATAAATAATAGAAAAATAGAATTTGAACAGACAAAAAACAGAATTATTCTGAAAAATATGCCGCTTAGAAATCCCGATAAATCGGTTGGAGTTACCGTGATTGTTTTAGAGTTTCCAACAACTCCCCGGCACGATGTATTTGATAATACACCAGCTTTACACATTTGAATAATTCCTATGCAATGACACCGTCGACACCCGATTTTTTAATTTACGTCGCGGTCGTGAACTTGCAAATGTTTATTTTCACGCATATAAGTATTTACCTTGTTTGCGCAGCGGGAGTAAATTGGGGTCAGACCCGATTATTTAGTCTTAAACTACTTATATTAGGATAGTTAAGAACTAAAATAGGCTTAAAATTGCTCTTAGAGTATCAAGTTTGGTATCAAAAACAGCGTTTTAAGCCATGTTAATCATAATTTATTCATTATATTTTTTTGTTAAGTATTCAGAATAGAAATATAAAATTGCTTGGCCAAGAGCAGAGCACCTATAGGAACAACATCTTCTCCCAAAGCAGCAGTAACTATTTCCGGGCCGGGATATATTGCATCCATAAGATATTTTTTTATTTCGTTTTTAATACTTTTAATAAGAGGAGCTCCTAATAAAGATAATCCACCGCCTAAAATAATTATTTCGGGATTGATTAAATGTATAACATGCGATAATGAAAAAGCAATGTCATTTGCAATTTCCGTAAGAAGTTGTTGAGCATCAATATTATTTTCACCTAACGCCAGTCCTAAAATTTCAGCTTCAAATATTCCTTCAATTTTAGCAAGCCCGGATTCCGGATGAGAGTCTATGAACGAACGAATTCTTTTGTTTGCAGCCCAACCGGAACAGTAATTTTCGACAATTTCACCTTGCTGATTAAAACGAACGTGCCCTATTTCTGATTCTGCCCGACCAGCGCCATGGTAAATTTTTTGGTCGATTATTAAACCTCCTCCCACTCCGCTGCCAAGAGTCACATAAAAGGCAGGATTTTTTCCTTTGCCGGCACCGGATAAAGCTTCCGCGAATCCAGCAATATTTGCATCGTTATCAACTATAACAGGCAAACCTGAAATATCAGACAGCCATTTTTTTAACGGGAACCCATCCCATCCTTTAACATGGTATGAACGATATATCTTGTTTTTTTTATGATCTATTGGTCCTCCGAAACCGGCTCCAATCGCAAGAGGTATTTCGTTTTTTAATATATTAGAGATTCCATTTTCTACATCATTGCGGATACCTTCAGCGCCAAGTTTTTTATCAACATTATATCGGAAGTGTTTACAAATATTTCCATTTTCATCACCTAAAACGATTTGTATTTTAGTTCCTCCGAATTCAATTCCAATATATTTACCGGTCATTTTTATCTCCGTTTTTTAATATTTTTACAAAAGAATCTTACTAATGCGAGAACAACCACGGCACTCCACCCAGCATGCGCGGGGCACGGCAAATTTTGTACAACCCCTTCAGGGTTGATATATTATTGTGTTGTAAACCCCACGTTAAAACGTGGGGCTATTAATATTTTGCCCCTTTGGGGCAATGTTTTGCATATTATGGGAGCGGGAAAAACTAAACACACGCTTGATTGTTCAGTATTCATAATGGATTTCTCGTAATTTTTATGTCCACCGACACAACCATCATCCGCCGGTCAAGAGGTCGGCGGGACATTTCCCTTTTCGAGCAGTATTAATTATACACAAGGGAGAGAATTATGGCAATATCAGACAACGTTTAAGGTGCTATAATAATTCACTAGCGTCCAAAACAATGCAGGGAAAAGAAAAAAATGATCAACAACGCTGAAAGTGTTGTTCAATGGTTGAACAAGCCCTACAGGCTTGAACTTTTCTAACATATATAACCTACGGCGATGCCGCAGGCTACGTTGAATTATCCCTTTGGGATATTTATTTTGGGCAAGTGTGAGTATTTATAAAATACGAATAAAAGATAAAAACCCATAAATGTAATAAAATGCTATAATATTATTTACTTAAAGAAACCAATTCTTAATTTATTCTTATAAATAGAAATGAAACATAAGTTAATGAAAAATCAAATAGAAATATATAAAAGTAAAAACGGACAAACTCAGGTTGAAGTTAAATTCGATAAAGAGACTGTTTGGCTTACTCTTAGCCAACTATCAGAGCTGTTTGTCAGAGATAAATCAGTAATTTCCAGACATATAAAAAGTATTTTTCAAACAGGTGAATTAGATAAAAATTCAACTGTTGCAAAAAATGCAACAGTTCAAATTGAAGGGAAAAGAAAAATAAATAGGGATATTGTTTTTTATAATCTTGATGTTTTTACAAAAAAACAATACGCTTTATAAATCTGACGGTTTACCGGTTATCAGTAACGAAACTTTAGCTTCACTCACCCTTTTTGTAGCAACAAGTCAAGCGAAAGAAATGGAAATAGTAAAGCAATTTATCATAAGCATCATTACCCGAAACAGAGGGTAGAGGTAATGATAAAAGTATTTTTTGTGAAGATGTTTTAAAAAAAATGAAAACCAAAATTGATAAAATTTATTTTCCGGATCGGTCGACAAAATGTGCGCGACCGGTATTTATGGTTCCCGTTTCTGCCGGGTTTCCTTCGCCTGCAGAAGATTATATTGAGGATCAGCTTGATCTTAATAAATATCTGATCAAACATCCTGCCGCGACTTTCTTCGTAAAGGTCAAAGGCGATTCAATGATTGATGCCGGCATCCATTCCGGTGATATTTTAATTGTTGACCGAGCTATTGACCCGGGGAATAAAAAAGTAGTAATTGCCGTTATTGACGGGGAGCTCACGCTGAAAAGAATCAGAATGATCAAAGGAAAACTTTTTCTTGTCCCGGAAAATGAAAATTATAAACCTGTTGAAATTACTGAAGAAATGGATTTTAATGTGTGGGGAGTAGTTACGAATGTGATTCATAAACTGTGAAAAACTTGGTGGAATGATGGGAATGTAACTAGTTATCAGTTAATAGTTATCAGTTAATAGTTATCAGTTAATAGTTAATAGTTAATAGTTATTAGTTAAAGTTAAAAGTTAAAAGTTAAAAGTTAAAAGTTAAAAGTTAAAAGTTAAAAGCTTGCCACGCCACTGGCGTGGGTGGGAACCGGGATCCGTGGACAAAATGGACAGAATGGACACGATGGACATTATGGACATAACCACCCTGCCCTTCGGGCACCCCTCCTCGACAAGGAGGGGAGTTGAGAACTTCCAAGCACGGACGGACACGGACCAGCACTGACGAACACGAACAAAAAATCCACCAATCCAATAATCCATTATTCCAATAATCCACTATTCCAACATTCCAATTATCATGTCTTCTATTTTCGCATTAGCTGATTGCAATAATTTTTATGTTTCATGCGAAAGGGTGTTTAACCCTAAGCTGATTGGCAAGCCTGTTATTGTTCTTTCGAACAATGATGGATGTGTTGTTGCCAGGTCAGAAGAAGCGAAATCTTTTGGAATAAAAATGGGCGTTCCTGTTTTCAAGATTGAAGATATTATTAAAGCAAATAACATTTTGGTTTACTCTTCAAATTATTCTCTTTACGGAGACATGTCTAAAAGAGTTATGAATTCCTTAAAAGAGTTTGTCCCGAAAATAGAAATCTATTCTATTGACGAAGCTTTCCTTGACTTATCAGATTTTGGTAATTATAGCATTACAAACTATTGCCGTGAAATAAAAAAGACAGTAGAAAAATGGACAGGTATTCCTATTTCAATAGGCATTTCTTCAACAAAAACTCTTGCTAAAATAGCAAACCGAATTGCTAAAAAATCAAAGAAAGCTAAAGGTGTTCTGGATTTAACAGAAAAAACTTTCCACAGTCAGGCATTGGAGTCTGTTGGAGTTTCCGATGTTTGGGGAGTCGGCCGAAGTTATTCGGATTTTCTTACAAAAAGAGGAATTAATAATGCCATGCAGCTCCGCGATGCAGACAGTAATTACATTAAGCAAAAAATGGGGATTGAAGGAGTCAGACTGATTAACGAACTTAAAGGAACATTATGCTATTCTCTGGAAGAAAGTCCACCGCCCAAAAAAGGGATAACAGTTTCCCGATCTTTTAAAACTCCAATTAAAACTATCGATAATCTTTCCGAAGCTATTGCTAATTTTATCTTTATAGGAGCCGGGAAACTTAGAAAGGAAAAAGTTGCAGCGGGAGAAGTATCTGTTTTTATAATGACAAACAGATTTAAAAAAGAAGATTATTATTCTAAAAGTAAAACATACAGATTGGCGGTACCTTCAAACGACACTTCAGAACTTTTAAGCTTTGCTCTTAAAAATCTGAGAGATATTTTCAAAAAATATTGCACATACAAAAGGGCCGGAATAATGTTTGGAAAAATTGTTTCTGAAAAATATG
>JAUVKG010000019.1 GCA_030596365.1 Chlamydiota bacterium
CGAAAAGAAACTAATTGCTAATGATTTAACAATATCAAATATTATAGAAAATAAAAATTTTAATTTTTTTGGAAAATTTTTTTATGGGGAAAATATAAAAAAAACAGCCACGAAGGCACGAAGACACAAAGAAGAAAAAAAGAACATTAACAAAATTATTATAAGAAAGAAATATTATTGTTTTAAAATCTAAAATAACCTAACAAAATAACGCCGTACCTGCGTTCAATTTGAAATCTAAAATAAAATAACTCTTTGATTTTTAGTGCCTTAGTGTCTTTGTGGCAAATATTAAAAAAAGCCAGCCACTAAGGCACGAAGACACAAAGAAGAAAAAAAACATTAACAAAATTATAAAGACAAGACAAAGCTACTTATAAACAGGAGATAAAAAATGAATAATTTGATTTCAGCGAGAAACTTAACTTGTAGATTTGGCAGCACAATTGCCGTAGATAATCTTTCCTTTGAACTTAAACCGGGAAGTATATTGGGATTTATCGGCCCTAACGGTTCGGGTAAAACCACTACTTTGAGAATGCTTCTCGGACTCATTCCGCCCGATTCCGGTGATTCCATTGTTTTAGAATGTCCGAGTTTAAAACTTTCTCCCGAAATCAAAGAAAGAATCGGTTATGTACCCGAAGAAGATGGGTTATACGGTTGGAAATCGGTTGAAAAGATGTTAAAGTTTCACGGAAATTTTTATCCGAAATATGACCATAATTACGGTAAAGTACTTTTAGATAAATTCCAACTTCCCGCCAAAACTCTTGTCTCAAGATTGTCAAAAGGATCAAGACGTAGATTGAGCGTGGTGCTCGCTCTTGCAACCAAACCGGATTTATTGATTCTCGATGAACCTGCGGCAGGATTTGACCCGGCGATTAGGCGTGTTCTATTGGATTGTCTCGCGGAATTTGTTCGTGACGGCGATCGATCAGTTCTTATTTCCACGCACATTTTAACTGATATAGAACGTGTAGCAGATGAAATAGCGATAATCCGCAATGGTGGTCTTTTACTGCAAAAGGATCTTGATGAATTACGTGAGGAATGTAAAATTCTTATTTTTGACAATAATGTCGGACGCGAAGAAATAGAAGAAAAGTTTCGTGTTTTGAAGTGGACTGAAAGTCTTGATACAACAGAAGTAGTTGTCGGTAATTTTTCAGAAGATCATAATCTGAACATTCGGGAAATATACCCAATGAATCTGGAAGATATATTTATACATCTTGTCGTGCCGATTGCAAGTGAGTAACAGGCACGACTGAGGAAATTTGTTCCGATTGCCGTACCGGTTTCAGAGAAGTAGCAGGCACGGCTGAGGAAATTTGTTCCGACGAATCGAAACAAATTTATTTTCCACGCGTTAGAATGCTCATGTATTTATGACTTTTATAGATCCTAAGGATGCAATACTACGATTAACTAATAACTGATAACTAATAACAATGAAACGATTTTTAATTGATACATACAGAGTTTTTCTGCTGCAAACAAGCAAAGTCCTCTGGGATATTATTGGCTTGACTTTTTTTATTTGGTTCATTTATATTAGATATCCATATCCCCCCAGATTTTTTGCTCCTGATTTCCATATTATATATATAACGACAGCTGGCATCTGGTTAGTAATTCGACTTTACTGGCCACGCAACAGAAAGAAAGCTGAAGAAATTGAAGCGTTACGCCCAATTTCACCATTTGCCACATCAGTTAGTAAACTTTTCATTATTTTATTGTTTTTTGTTCTTAATTATATTATCACAAGCTATATTTTTTATAATTATAGATTAGTGAAAGTTATTTTATGGTTTAATTCTGAATATTCTTTACGACCAAGCGACCTAAACTATACTCGTTTTAAGAATCCCCTTGTTTTTTGGAGATATATTATTCCTGTCGCTGTTGCCATGCGTTTAAAACTTATTCCGCGAATAATTTTTATTTTTGTTTTTTTATTAGTAATATATTTTTTTATACCTATGAACGTTCTGCCTTTTGATGCAAGTAATTTTGGATTTATACATCAAACTATTGCTTTTATAATTTATCTAATAATGTTCGTTTATCTTATAATCCCAAAACGAATTAATTTTAAATAAAAAAAACAACACAAACAATGAAACGATTTTTAATTGATACATATAGAATTTTCCTGTTGCAGACAAGTAAAGTTATCTGGGATATCATCGGCTTTATTATATTTATAGGATTTAATTTTTATAATGAAAATAATATTTGGGCTGTTTCTATATTGGGACCAATAGCCGGCATTTGGTTAGCAATTAGACTTTACTGGCCGAATGGCAGGAATAAAATTGAAGAATCCGAATCGCTTCGCCCGATTTCGCCATATTCCAAAGAGTTTAGGAATGTTTTTGTTTTATTCATATTTTTTATCATTATTTATGGAATTACCGGATATCTTTATTATAATTTCAGGCTAGCAAGAGGCATTTTATGGGTTAATGAACACTATAACTTAGGATTAGATTTATCACAATTACCTTATCGCACTTATGTTAGACGGTTAAAACTCATTAATCCGGCCTATCTTGAGGATCAGAAAGAAAATATAATAATCGCGGCTCATCTTTTTTGGTATTATACAATTCCTGTTGCAGTTTTAATGCGATTAAAAAAACTGATTTCGCGAATAATTTTTATTGTTATAGCAATTTCTGCTTTTTTTGTTATTGTAAATTTACGGTTATTGTCAATTGATTACTATCAATTTGAGCAACATTTCATTTTTTATATTGTATATTTAATAATGCTGATTTATTTAATTATTCCTAAACGTATTAATTTTAAATGAAATTCATTCGTGGTTAAAAATAATTCTTGATTTCGTGGTTAAAATTATGAAAAATTTATTTAAACATATTATTGTCCCTTATTTGATTTTATGGATTGTCCAAATTCTTATTTGGCTTTCTATATTATTTTTCCTTGACCATTCGTCCATAATTATATCATCATTTTTACCATTAATTATGATCGTATTCATTTTTTTGAATTTTTGGTTATGCAATAGTCTTATCGGATTATTATCAAAAAAACGCGAATACTTTGACGCGCTCTATCCCGGGAAACAATGGCACATTGATTTTTATAGATATATCTGGCCGATGATTGCAGCGATCATTCCATTTCTTTTGTTGATACCGGTTTATTCTTCAGGTATATACTGGCACATCCAGGAAAAATATTTTTTATGGCCTTCGTTTCCTGACTCAACATATTATCTTACGAAAAACCATTTAATTTTTATAGTAAGATTTTTCTCAATTCTTTGCGTTATTTTCTCGGTTTTTATGCTTATTTCAATTTTTAATTATAAACAGAAAAAATCATTAGCAGAGAAAATTATTTTGTGGTTGTTCGTTTTATTTTTCACTATTGTAAGATTAGGTAATATTATACAAGTTTTAAAAGTTGAGCGCGTGGAAATAATTGAGATACCTATAACGGTTATATTATTTTTATGGTTTGCATTTTTAAAACCTAAAAAAACTACAAATTCGTTATCCAAGTCAAATATTAATTATTATTTGTTTGCCGGACTTGTTATTTTTCAATTAGCTCTTATATTTAATTCAAGTAAATTCAACGGTTTTATCCCACCTTTTAATTATTATCTTGCAATTTGCCTTGCTGCCTTTTCTTTTTATAAGGCAGGACTTGTTCCCGCAATTATCGGTGCGCTTTGCGGTTTAAATCTTTGGTCGGCTATTTGGTGGTTTTTTTGCCTGCCGGATTCTGTTTTATGCAAATGTTTATATTGCGGAAAACTGACATTTTCTTTTAGAAAAAAATGCCCGCACTGCCAACTTCCACTTGAATACAAGGTAAGCACATTTATTTCAAGTATAAAAAACAAAGTTCGTCCCGGTGTAATTGTAGTGTTTATAATTCTTTGTTTTTTCTTTTTGGCATATAATATTGACAAAAAAATAAATAGAAAAATGCTGCAATCTAAAAAAATTATTTTAATGGTTATTGCGCCTTATGATTACAGCAATATCGTCATCCGCAATTCAGGAAAAATAATAGGAACTAATTCTGCGATTGTAAATATTTCAGACATTGTAGATTCACAAATTTTTAACGACTCACTGATGAATGATTATTCTTATGAGTTAAATGGAGAAAAACTTATCGCAAAAAATAGTGGCAATAACCGGTACAATTACTTTATTACTGTTATTAGAACGAATGTTCATCAAAAAATAGCGCTTACCATAAAACAGCTTGCAATTTATAACTATAAAACTAATAAAATCAATAAAATTGATAAGTTAAATAATGATGCAGAAGCAATTGAGCTGATTAAAAACTCTTATAATAAATCATTGTATCAATGCTGTGAAATTATGATATCGAATTATTGGTATTCATTAAGCGAAAAACAACAACGGGAAAGATTTAATTATTATTTACAACTACCTGCGCGTTATCCTCTTGGAAATTTCATTGACATAGTAGCACAAATATCAAATCCCGATTGGTTCAAATCGACACCTGTTATTACCAACAGCAAAAATAGCAAAGGGCAGAAAGTTTATAGTGAAAAAGAAGCATTGAACATTTTGTTTTCAATAAATAATAATAGATTTGCATATTACAGATTATTAAATTGCAGTTCTCCGCTTATCCGAAAGATATGTACAGCAATCGCTGTTAGAAACCCATTCATTACGGATAATATAAGAAAAGTATCACCGAAAGATTTATTATATTTAAGAAAGAAAATAAAGGAAAGAGAAATAATAAATAAAAAAGAATGGCGAAACTATACATTAATGACGCGCATTTATATAAAAATTCTGCTTTATAATCCTGATCTAATATTACAAGAAGACATTGAGATTGTTAAGAAAGGATTAAAACTTGATTTTAAATATGCAGGTTATTCTGTATCTCTTGAAAATGCTATGGCATTAGACAAACATGAAATTTGGAATTATATTGGAACATTCAATAAAATCAATTTAATTCGCAGGAGATTTAAGCAAAGTTTTTTCCCGCGTGAACTTATGTCAACAAATATTTTTGAAGTTTGTAATAAATTGGAAAAGAAAAACTCGTTTAGGAATCATTTAAAATTTTATATAAATATTTATTCAAGAATAAATAATGAGAATGCTGTGAAAAAAGTTTTGGAGATTCTGCCGGATCATATTTATCATGTTGCGAAAAGCGATGCGATAAATCGCACGAAAATAATGAAGCGATTCGCGGAACAAAGCACGAATTGTAATTTAACTGCGGAAGTTATTTGTAAATATCCTTTTCCCGGCGCGGAAGAAGTATTAAAATCAATTCGTGATAAATGTTCTAAAGAAAACAGAATAAAGATAGATGCATTCTTGCAGGACGATTATATTGCAGGACGATTATTTTAAATCACCAAATCGTTTCAATCGTTAAATCATTAAATAATTATTGCAGGACGATTTAGGGGGAGAACTATTAAAGAATTATTGCAGGACGATTAAATTGCAGGACGATTTAGGGGGAGAACTATTAAAGAATTATTGCAGGACGATTAAATTGCAGGACGATTATTTTAAATCACCAAATCGTTTCAATCATTAAATCATTAAATAATTATTGCAGGACGATTATATTGCAGGACGATTAAATATTTATATTTTTTAAGGCGGCAATGAAATAATGTGCCTTAAAGCACAGTCATGATTTAGTTTCAGAAAGATTAAAATCTAAACTTTTATTATATTCCCCCTAATTTTAAATCATTTTGCTGTTCATTATTTTGCAGAACAATTAATTTTAATTTCTATTTCTTTTTATTGATTTTAAATCACCAGATCATTAAATCGTCAAATCATTGAATAATAAATGATTAAGAAGTTATAATTTTCAATTTGGAGAAATAATCGCGTAGATATCGGCATATTGTCGGTCATTACAAACGACGTCAAGCAAGACTGAGCTGTCAATTGCTGTAATCACCACGGACCTCCTTTAAATAATCGTCAACAGATTTACCGACAGGTAATTTCCCTTTACCACGCCAGGCCGTAAATTTATCAGTTGTAACAACTTTTTTCCCAATCAACTTACTATTTGCGACTTCGAAATCAATAATTGTACCTTGATTTAGTCCCAACAAATCGCGTATTAATTTAGGGATTGTAATTTGTCCTTTTTCAGATACTGTTGTTTTCATACTTATATTGTAGAGATTCTTACAAAAAAAATCAAATCATTAAATTCAAAACAAATCTTTTATAGCAAAATAATTTATTATATTTTTCGTGTCCTTCGTGTTTTTCGTGGTTAATAAAAGTTTCTTTATCCCCGCGCTCCATACTTTTAAGAATTATTCATTAAATTTAATTCTTCTTATGTTTTCTTATGTTCCTTAAGTGGTTCAAGTTTTATATAGCAAAATAAGTTGTTTTATTATATAATATTTGTTATATGAATGACCAAACAAATAAAAATCATCCGGGAATTCGCGGGCTTGAATATATCGCGAAAACGTCTGTTTCATTAGAAAACATCACACCGCTGCAATTTGGTGCAGGTGAGGAAAATACATTTGTGGCCTCCTATAGACGACTTCTGCAAATAACCGGCATTGAAGTCCCCTATTGGTATTTAATGGGAGTTTCCGGGGCAGCATTCAGACTACAAATTCATTGTAACAGCTGGCGAATGAATTCTCCCGACATTCTTACCGGTTTTTCTTTGACAAAATATCTTTTTAACGCTTTTGGCTTCGAATGTGAGTGCGAATGGGTGTGCTCTAATCCGGAAAAGATAAAATCAGCACACGAAAAGATACTGGCTAACATTAAACACGGAGTTCCTTCTATCGGACTAAGTTTGGACGGTAAAGCATATCACGGACTTGTTATTGGTTACACATTACGTGACAAACTTCTTGCGATAGATTACTCAATTCCTGGAATTGCTCATGCAGTAGCTGAAAAATTGGTTTGGTGTTACCACATTCCGACTAAAAAGAAAGAACCGATGAGTAAAGAACGGCATTTTAAACAGGCATTTTCTCTCGCGAAAGAATTATACACCGTCCAAAGGAAAAAAACTTTTCATCTTGGCCTTGATGCTTACGATTATTGGTACGGTACTCTCACAAATCCGTCTCATCATGATCCATATAAAGACGACTGGTTGACAATCGAACGCAATAACGGCAATCATTGGATATTTGTTAATTTAATTGACTCAAAAAAATGTGCCGCGAAATATTGTCTGGAAATGTCAAAAGAATTTCCTGATTTCGCAGCGGAACTTGAAAAACTAGCTGCGCTGTATGATTCAATGACAGAACTTCTTCAACCGCTTCTCGACAGACAGATCGTTCGACCTCATAAGAACATAAATCCCGCGCGTCCATGGACAAAATACGAGCGCCGGAAACAAGCGTTAAAACTAATGGAAGTAAAAGAGCTGGAAGAGAAAGCGTTGGAAGAGATAAGGAAGGTGAGTGGAAAGGTCGGGAATGGAATAATGGAATAATGGATTAGTGGAATAGTGAGTGGTGAGTAGTGGCCACGCCAAATGCGTGGCAAAAGTAATGGAGAACCACCCCGCCCTAAAGGGCACCCCTCCTTTGTAAGGAGGGGAGATTAGAATAACGGACCAAACGGACATATTGGACATATTGGACATATTGGACTAAATGGACCAAATGGACTAAATGGACATGATGGACAATGTGAGCAATCGACATTTTTTGTTGATTGCGATTGCATTAGACCAAAAATAATGGTATAATAAAGAAGTGTTAAGCATTCAATCTCAAATCTGTCAATTGAATAGAAAATAATTCACTTAATTAATAACGAATAAAATATACTGATTTTTTGCAATCTCAAATTAAATAAATATGAATTACGAAAATGAATTAAAAACCGCATTATACGCGGTCACTAAAGCATGCAGACTTTGCGCGAATGTTCAAAACTCTCTTGCTGCCGAAGATACATTAAATAAGTCTGACCGGTCGCCGGTTACAACAGCTGATTTTGGTTCTCAGGCAATTGTCAACCTTGTGCTAGGAAATGTGTATCCGAATGATGATTACGTTTGCGAAGAGGATTCAGATCAATTGCGCAAAGAAGAATCAACCGAGTTAAGAAAAAAAGTACATGGTAATGTTACAAAAATTTTCCAAACAGTCAGTGAAGAAGAAATGTTAGATGCTATTGACATCGGTTCAGGCGATTGCGATTTCAAAGGACGTTACTGGACACTCGACCCTATCGACGGAACAAAAGGTTTCTTACGCGGTGATCAATATGCGATCGCGCTTGCTCTGGTAGTGAAGGGCGAAGTGGTTTTTGGAGTACTCGGTTGTCCTAATATTTTTTATGAAGAAGGAAACAAAGGAGTAATTTATTTCGCGACAAAAGGTTTTGGTTCACATGCTTTGTCGATAGAAACAGGCGAAACAAAGAAAATAAATGTTGATGCAATCTCCTCACCTGATAAAGCAATATTCTGCGAATCGGTTGAGTCAGCGCACACCGCTCATAGTCAAAGTGCTAAAATTGCGAAATTGTTAAATGTCAGTTCAAAACCATATCGCATTGACAGTCAATGTAAATATGCCGCGGTAGCCGGTGGTGACGCTTCAGTTTATTTACGACTGCCAACGCGGCCCGGTTATCAGGAAAAGATATGGGATCATGCGGCCGGGATGATAATTGTTCAGGAAGCCGGAGGAAAAGTTACAGATATAAATGGAAAGGATCTGGATTTTTCCAAATCCGGGCAATTAACAGATAATTCTGGTGTAGTCGCAACAAATGGATTGCTGCATGATGCTTTTATTAAAGCGATAGGCACGATAAATGAATAAAAGTGTTTTTTTTACGTCTGACATATGAAATAAAAGAGGGATTCGTGTAATCCGTGTCAAAAAATATTAAGCTTATTGCCTTAGAGTCTTAGTGGCAAAAATAAAATTGGGAGGATATTATGAAAATCACAACAACATTGTTGATTATTATTATGGCGTCCGGTAGTGTTTTGGGTAAGCCAACCAAACAAAACAGCCGTGCAGCCGCCAGTAAAGAGATAACGTGTAAGGAAATATTATCGAAGATTGACACTACTGCCCGCTCCACGCATTCCTTTCAAGCGTTTTTTTCTCAAACTGAAGTTGATTCTGTATTTGATGAGCTTTACGAATCAACGGGGATATTTTATTTCAACAAATTAGTTTCTACGGACAATCATCAAATGCCGGTATTTCAGATTCGTTTTGACTATTTAAAGCCTGAGAAATCAATAACAATAATTGATGGAGGGAAGGTAATAATTTATACTCCTGAAATGTCCGAACCGCAAAAATCATACCTTATTGATGATATTAAAATGGACGCTTTCTTCGCGCCGTTTATTTCATCAGAACGGCTGCGCGAGCACTATGATATGGTAGTAACGGATAATAATCCGAAGAGAGTAACTGTTTTACTTTCTCCCAAAACAGATATGGTGAGAAAACATTTTCGGGAATTAAGAATAACTTTTAATAAAGCAAATTGGTTCCCGATATCAATTTATCAATTAAAGCGAAATGGTCAGAAGATAACTTTCAAATTTGCCCGAATTAAAGTCAACCGCTCAATTAGTCAGGACATGTTCAGTATGAAAGGGCTTAAGGCGAGTCTTCCTTCTCGCTCCCGCCGGAAGGCGAAGGCGAAGCCGAAAAAGAATCCGGGTCAGTAAAACTTGCGATTATCAATAAAAAAGCGCCGATACAGATAGAACTATCGGCGATATTAAAAGCCGGCCAATGCCATTGACCGACATAAAAATCAATAAAATCAATAACTTTATGCGGCGGTATAATTCTATCAATTAAATTACCGATTGCTCCTCCCGAGATAGCGCCTAAAGCAATAAGAACTTTATACGGAAGTTTTTCGTTTTTGTAAATCATCCATAAAATAAAAGCAATTGCGACAACAGAAAGCGATGCAAAAATAACGGGCGCGTATTTTGCCGAAGCGAACATACTAAATGCGATACCGGGATTTTTTCTATGAATAAAATCAAGGTGATTGCCAATGATTTCGATTTGATGAGTTGCTGTTGGCAAAGCGTATCGCACCCATATTTTAGACAACTGATCAGCAACAATAACCGAAAGTGAAATCATTCCGACTGTTACAAAGCGATATTTTATATTTTTATAAATGCTCACAGGTCGTATTTTTTCTTACAATCTATACAGACAATCGATTCAGGTTTGGCATCGAGCCTTGCATCAGAAATGCGCGCGTTGCACAATTCGCAATATCCATAAAGCCCATCTTCGATTCTTTTCAAAGCATGTTGGATATTTTTTAATAATCTTTGTTCTGAAGAAGCAATATCAAGCATAACATCTCTGTCAGCTGAATCTGTACCTGCATCAGCTTCATGGGTTGAATAGCCGGTCAAATCACCTGCAGCGTCTTTCAGGGATGTATTAAGTACTTCACTTTCAAGTTGTCTCACATCGCCCAGGATTCTGTTTTTTTTCTCAGCCAATTTCTTTTTATATTTTTTAATGTTTACATCATTCTTCTTTTTAGGCATTCTTCCTCCTATATGTTAATCGAATTGTTATTCGTTATTCGTTATTCGTTATTCGTTATTTGTTAATCGTTAATCGTTAATCGTTAATCGTTAATTGTTATTTGTTATTTGTTATTTGAAGTCCTATTAACTATTAACCAATAACTACTAACTATTAACTATTTCTGCACATCTTGCACACAGATCTGAATATTTGTTGTTTTCACCAACGCTTTCAGAATAATTCCAGCATCTCGCACATTTTTCACCTTTGGCTTTTTCGACGATAGTTTTCAAAGCTTTAAGTTCATGTCCCACAGACCAGTTCTTCCTATTTTCTTCAGGAATAAGTTCCACCTGTGAGACGATAAAAAGTGCCGGTAATTCATTTTCGTATTTAGCAAGCAACGCGTTAAGTTTTTCATCCCTGGTATTCAGACTAACAGCCGCTTCAAGACTCGATCCGATAATTCCGTCACGCCGTTTTATTTCAAGTTCTCTGAGGACTTCATCACGAGTTGCCCACAACGAATTATAATCAGACTCAAGCGTTTCGTTAATATAATTTTCCTGTTTTTCCGGCCATAAGGCAAGATGAACAGATTTAATATTTGTGCCGTCGCTTTCCGAGGCCGAATTTTCGCGGATGTACTGCCACACTTCTTCTGCTGTAAAAGAAAGGATAGGCGCGATAAGTTTAGTAATATCCACGCAAATTTTTCTAAGAACAGTTTGAGCCGAACGGCGTTTTTTTCCTTCAGCCGCCTCAATGTACAGTCTATCTTTAAGGATATCACAATATCGCGCACTAAGTTCAACAGTACAAAAATCATGAATCAGATGAAATACGCGATAGAATTTATATTCATTATAAGCCTCAGTAACTTTCCCGCGAAGTTTTTCCAGGGAATGAAGCATATATTTATCCAGAGGAAGAAGTTCCTCATAATCTACCGGATCAGTTTCAGGATTATAATCGTGAATATTCCCAAGCAGAAATTTGAAAGTATTTCTTATTCTACGGTAAGAATCTGCAACTTGTTTAAGCAGTTCCTGAGAAATCTGGACATCCTGCATATAATTAACCGAACCGAACCACAGACGTAAGATATCAGCGCCCATTTTATCACAAACAGATGCCGGATCAATAAAATTACCTTTCGATTTTGATTCTTTTTCACCTGAAGCCGCTAAAGTCCATCCATTAGTAACAACCGTTTTGTAAGGTGGCTCTCCGTTTAAACCTGTCGAAACCAAAAGAGAGGATTGAAACCATCCACGATGCTGGTCAGAGCCTTCAAGATATAAGTCAGCCGGAACATGAAGTTGTTCTCTGCGTTCAAGAACCGCTCTGTTGCTCACACCAGAATCGAACCAGACATCGAGAATATCCGTTTCTTTTCTAAATTCAACACATCCGCATTTTGAGCAAGCAGTATTTTCCGGCAAGAGTTTTTCAGCTGAATGAGAGAACCATGCATCGGAGGATTCCTTTTCGACAATTCCGGCGAATTTATCGATAGTATTTTTATTAAGGAGTTCCGCGCCGCATTTTTTACAGTAAAAGACCGGAATAGGGACTCCCCAAATGCGCTGTCTTGAAAGACACCAATCCGGTCTTAATTTAAGCATACTTAAGATTCTTTGTTTACTGGCCGCCGGCAGCCATTTTACTTTTTTATCTACCGCCTCAATTATTGTACTGCGCATATCATTGGCGTCAACATTCATAAACCATTGTTCAGTAGCGCGGAAAATAACGGGTTTATGACATCTCCAACAGTGAGGATAGGAATGTGAAATATTTTCCGTAAATATTAAAATTCCTTTTTCGCGAAGGTGTTCAATAATAAGTTTATTACCTTTAAAAACAAAATTACCGCTGTATTCGGGAATATCATCAGTAAAAATCCCTTTCTCATTAACCGGCGAAACAACATCAAGGTTGTATTTTAAACCAATCTGGTAATCTTCCTGTCCATGCCCTGGAGCGGTATGAACGCAACCGGTTCCGGTATCTGTAGTAACATGGTCGCCAAGAATGATGGGAACAGTCAAATTATCATTAACAGGATGTTTTAATATTAGCCCTTGAAGTTCGAATCCCTTAACAATTTTTAAAATTTCAGGAGTTGTTTTTTCAAGTTTTGAGAATAAATTATCCGCAAGTTCAACAGCAAGAATAATTGTTTCGCCATCCAAATCAACGGCACAATATTCTAAATCCTCCTTCAAACAAACCGCACGGTTTGCAGGAAGAGTCCACGGCGTAGTAGTCCAAATGACCACAGAGGGATTATTACAATTTTCAAAGGGTAGTTCCTGATCAGGTAAAACAGGAAATTTCACAAAAATAGATGGTGAAGTACGATCTGCATATTCAACCTCAGCTTCAGCAAGAGCAGTTTCGCAGGAAGTACACCAATGGATAGGTTTCAAGCCTTTATAAATATATCCTTTTTCATAAAGTTCGCCAAAGACACGTACAGTATCCGCTTCATAATTAGGATTCATTGTGAGGTAAGGATTATCCCACTCACCAAGAACGCCAAGACGTTTGAACTGTTCGCGTTGAATGTCAACAAATTTAGCGGCGTATTTTCGCGCGCCTTTTCTAAATTCAACCCGATCGACTTCATGTTTAGATTTTCCGAGTTCTTTGAACATAGCGTGTTCGATAGGCATTCCGTGACAATCCCATCCCGGAACATAAGGTGCATCGAAACCTGACATAGTTTTAAACTTAACGACAAAATCTTTCAGGATTTTATTCATAGCGGTACCGTTATGAATTTTTCCGTTTGCGTAAGGTGGTCCGTCGTGAAGGATAAATTTTTCAGCTCCTTTCCTTGCTTCTCTGATCCTGGAATAAAGTTTTTCGGCATACCATTTTTCAAGCCGCAGAGGTTCTTGTTTAGCCAGCCCGGCCCTCATAGGAAAGGGAGAATCAGGTAAATTAAGAGAATCCTGATATTTATTAATTTCTTTTGCGCTCATATATATATTTATTCCAAATTTACAGTTACTTTTTTTACTTTTTTACCTCGCATTACGGTCATTGAAAAAGTCTTTCCGTCTTCACACGCTTTGTTCATGGCATAAGTAAACGTAGCGTTCGAATCCACACGCATACCGCCTAAACTGATTATAACATCTCTTCTCTGCAAGCCTGCTTTCAGCAGCGGGCTCACTCTGTTAAGTCGTGTAATAATCATACCGTAATCACTATTCAGCCTAAATCTTCGTTTATTGTACTTATTAACTTTTTCTGTCCACGCTCTAATTTTACTAATACATTCAGTATATGACCCCACTGTTTTTTTGTAATCATCAGGAACTTCGGTTTTTTCAGTAATAATAGCCGGAGCATTTGTTTCCTGATCATCGTCATTGTATGTTTCCGGTTCATTGGAAGGTTTTGCATCTTCAGGTTGCGATCTTCGTAATCCTGACAGCAGGTTAAGAGGCATCCTGGTTGTAAACATCTGTTCTCTATATTTACGTAGCGGAAGTTTAAAAGTCTCACCATTAAAAAGAATATCCACCGATTCATTAGCGGTGTCAATTGCAATAACAGTAGCTGCAGGTATAGTATTTGATATTATGCCGTTAATGCCGATTCTATACTCTTTCTTTTTTAACTTATCTTTAAAGATAGCAAATAGCTCTCCACCAAATTTAACAATCCCGGTTAAAGTAGTACTACGCATAAAAGGCGGAGCTTGTCCGGGCTTTAATCCTGGTCTTCCTTTAGCAGTCGACTGCGGAATCATGCTTTCCGGAATTTGGAAAATATTTTTCCCAAGGTCACTTTCAACAGAGGTATAATCCGGCATTTTCCATGGTCGAGTTCCCCGATTTGGGAAAATGAATGATTCAATATTCATTCTAACTTTAGTTTTAACATTCCTTCTGTCTTTTGGATCAGCATTAATTGACAGAGTACCAAAGCCGACAAGCTGCCCTGCATTTTCGATTAGGTAGAGTGCGGCGTTAAGGCTTTTCCAATCGCATTGTACGTCTGACAGTCCATATTTAAGCAATTTATAAACACCGTTTGTTTCCATTGGCTTAAAACTTGTTCTTCCGATTGACGAACCGTAAATTCTGTCCATCTCATTGAATTCAATTGCGAGCTTGTCATCAATATCGTCCGGTATTTCCATATCGCCGATTCTTTCGAGTTGATTACTAAAGTTTGCAATCAAGTCTCCGTGTTCAATTTCGAGGACTTTTTTACGTCTTAAATTAGTTTTCGCATCACGAAGTGTTTTTTTAAATTCAGCAACATATCGTCGATCCAGGTCAAGTTTTTTTTGTCCTGCATCAATAACAAAAAACCATAGCAAAAAGCCCACGACGACAATAGCGCCGATGATAATTGTAATCAATTCTCTTGATGAAAGATTTTTAAGATTCATTATCGTTGATCGTTAATTTTTAAGGTTTCCTGTTTATGTTTTTGCTGTTTATCATGCATTAATTTCTTTAATGCAGGCGGAAGTTTTTGTATGTTTTCATCAACAGTCTTCTTGCTGTTTAGAAATAGAACTTTGGTCGTTTCCAATTGATTAGATATTTTCAGAAAATTTTCCTGATTAAATGGCAACAAGTTCGCTGCTGTATCAATATCCGGGCGCTCGCTTTCCGAAGCAGACGGCATTATAACATTTGCAGGTTTGATTTTTTTTACCGGAACGTTAGTTTCTGCCGCTTCTGCAGCTTCTTCCTTTTCAATCGATTCATTCACTGCAGGTGTGCTTTCATTATTTTTTTCATCTGTCTCAACGTCATCACTATTTAGAGAGCTAAGTTTCCCAAGTAATTCTTCACTCATGCGCTTAAATTCCTCACCGTATTTATAATCAGGAATTACTTTACATTTCAGTTTAAAAGTTTTAAATTTTCCACTTCTATCGTTCAGACTACTTATAATTTGGACATTATCAAATCTAATACTTGCATCCAATTGTTTTTTAAAATTAATATAATCCATCCCAATAGAACAAGCATCAATAGTAAGATAATTTTTCTTATCTACTGATAATTTTCTTACCCAGATATTTGAACTCATACTGTCAGCAAGAGTTTTTAGAACAACCGACCAGGAAGTTTTTCTGTCTGTCAGTCCTTCCATTTTGCCCACAGCAATTCGTAATGTTTCATTCCGTCTTTCAAGAAAATCTACTTCT